>JBFZFD010000164.1:0-13688 GCA_041306485.1 Opitutia bacterium
ATCAACTCGCGTACCTCGAGCGAGCTTAGGTCCACTTCGTAAAGACCTTCCTCCATCGTGGCGTAATAGACTTTCTCGGCGGGTGCCGTGAGGTGACGTGCGTTGCCGGTAAGCCGGCCGCGCATGACCGAGGGCGGGATCACGCGTACCGCGCCGTCTGCCGCAATGACATATGGGCCGATCAACAACTGGTTGGTCTCGCGGTGGATCATCCGATTCGCCGGGGTGCCGCCCACACTTTCCGGACGGGCGTTGATTCGGAGGGCCGAGTCAATTTCCCAGAGTCGGTCGCTCGAGCCGTCGGGGAAATGCTCCCCGTAGGTCACCACCCAGAGTCGTCCCGCCCAGGGCACCACCGCGCCCGTCCCGCATTCTCCCTGCAGATTGTGCAGGGTGAGGTGGGGATACACGCCCGACACCTGTGGCGGGCCCTCTGCTTCTTGCGAGCACGAGACTAAGAGGAGCGCTGATGCGACGAGGCCAAAGGATTTCCGGCAGGTCATCTTGGACGGACATACCGAGCCCGCCTAGGTTCCAACCCGGGCGAGGATGGCTAAGGCGAGGGCGCCCAGCACGAAGGGCCGCAGCAACAGACGCCGCCAACCTTCCGACTCCGCATTGCCGAGGAGCAAGGCAGCCATGGCCAACGTGGTGACGTCTCCCCACCAGGGATGACGCCACGCCAGATCCCATGACATCCCTGGGATCTTAGCCGCGGCCAAGGCGAGGTTAGCCATACCCTCCAGCCAAAGTGCCGCTAGGGTGTTGAGCATTTGGCGCAACGGGTCCAGCCAGGTGAGTGGGGTCAGCGCCACCGAGACCATGCCGAGGGCGAGTGGCACGGTGGAGAGCGGTACGAGGATCACGTTAACCATGACACCGCCAGCGGAGAATTTTCCGAAGAGCGAGACCACCGTGCCGAGTCCAGCCAGGGTGGCGCCAGCCGACACACAGAGTCCTTCTGCGACCTTTCGCCTCAACCATGACCGACGCCGGTCCGCGGGCCGTCGTGCCTCCTCAGGAGTCAGACGCTCGGCCAGAGTTGGTTTTGCCGCATCGCGTGCCGCTGGCGAACCCGCCAGCAGGATGCCCGCGACTGACAGGTAGCTAAGTTGGAAACCGGCGTCCCCCGCCGCCTCTGGGTCGAGCAGCAGCGTCAGTGCACCCGCCGCGGCCAAGCCCTGCACTGGGTTGGACCTGCGCTCCAGCAGTCGACAGGCGAGGATTCCGGCCGCCATCAGCCAGGCTCGCCGGGCCGAGGGAGCGCCGCCTGTGACCTCTACATAGACAGCCAGCGCGGCCAAGGCCGCCGCGGCCGCCTTGCGCCGGTCCATCCGGGCCAGGTCGCCGAGTCGCACCAACATGGCCGCCATGCCCGCGATGTGCAGTCCACTGATGGCGAAGAGGTGGAGCGACCCGGTCACCGCAAAGGCCTCGCGGTCCTCCTCAGGGAGCAGCCGCATGCGGCCGAGCATGGTCGCCGCCAGTAGGCGCACGCCGCGGTCATCACTGATCCAGGATTCCAGCAGCGCCGCCTCGAGCCGCACCGCGGCCGTGCTCGTCCAGCGGGTCCAGGCCGTCGGTTCCTCGAGCTCCGCCGAGAGAGTCGCTCCGCCCATGCGCAGGCTGATACCGAGCGATTTCCGCCAGCCTGATCCTGGTCCCTCCGGGTCCGTCGGCCGCAGCGAGCCGCGCAACACCGAAAGGCTTCCCCGGCGTGGCACTGGCCCCGATCCCTCGGCGACCACTCTCCGTCGGAGGGTCCCCGTGGGACCTTGCTCTACTGTCCCAATTGCCGTCCAGCGATCCTCCTCGCGCAGATCCACTCGCTCCACCTCTACGAAGAGATTGGGGTAACTCGACGGTCCCGGCCAAGCCGACCGCGGTGCCGCGTACGCGCCGTGCCAGGCCGCGCCCAGTAAAAGGCCAGCCAGTGCGACCAAGGCCAGAGCGATGCGGGCGCGTTCCACCAGCAGGCGCGCCGCCAAGGCCGATAGCCCGCCTCCTAATAAGCAGGGTGCGACCGGGATGCCACCCTCGCTCGCGAGCAGGCAACCCGCGCAGAGGGGTAGGGCTAGCCAGAGCGCTGGAGCATGCCCGTGTCGGGGGCGTTGATGCCGCGGGTCTAGGTCGGCGTTGTCGCCCAGGGTGTCGGTCCGGTCCATGGCCGGAGACCGAGGGGCGGGGTATTGGCCCGCGCGATCTCCGCTCGTAGTCCATTCCAGTAGGGCTCCTTGGCGAGCGCCCCCAGCTGGAGAATTTCACCTAGGGGAATCACCACAAATGGACGTAGGTGCCAGCGCGGGTGGGGCAGGGTGAGGCCTGCTTGGTCGAGCCGCGGCGCGGCGGAATGGAAGAGTAGGTCAATGTCACAGGTCCTCGCAGCATTCGGCACAGAGCGGACGCGGCCAAGGTCCCGTTCGATGTCGAGCGCGGCCGCGAGCAATTCGGTGGGCCCAAGCGGGGTGGCTAGCGCCGCGCAGAGGTTAAGGTAGCAGGGTTGCCCGGGAGGCCCAACGGGATCGCTGTCCCAGGCCGACGATACCGCGAGCAGGCGCGTGCCAGGCAGCGCGCCGAGCCGAGCCAGCGCGGCGCCGAGGATAGAGGCGCGGTCCCCAAGGTTGCCGCCGAGGCCTAGCAGGGCCTGGGGGGGCTCAGGCGCGGGCACGCCGGATACGCACGGAGATACCATCGAAGTCCGCCGCGACCGGGGCGAAGGGTTTGTGCACCTCCACCGTGACGGCCTGTACCACCTCGTAGTTGCCGAGGATGCGCGCGGCGATGAGCTGGGCGAGCGTCTCAATCAGGTAGACCGGCTTGCCCTTGAGCTGCTCCTCGACCGTACGGATGACCGAGGCATAGTTGACTGTCTTGGTGAGGTCATCGCCCGCGGCGGCGGGGCGGGTATCGAGCTCGAGCTCCACGGACACGGTGAATCGCTGGCCTAGGCGGGTCTCCTCCGGGAGGGCGCCATGGTGCCCGTAGGAGCGGATACCGCTAATCCGAATGAGGTCCACCCACCCGGTAATGCCGGGACCCGGCTTACCCGCAAGCGGCATTCACACTAATCGGCCGTCCCGGGGCACTCCCTGCTTGACCCTCTCTCCGGCCACCGCTGACAGTCCTAGCAACCATGCCCAAGAGGACCGACCTTCGCTCCATCCTCATCATCGGGTCCGGCCCGATCATCATCGGCCAGGCCTGCGAGTTCGATTATTCAGGCACTCAGGCCTGTAAGGCCCTGCGCGAAGAGGGCTACCGTGTCATCCTCGTCAACTCCAACCCCGCCACCATCATGACGGATCCGGAGACCGCGGACGTCACCTACATCGAGCCGCTCACCCCCGAGGTGCTCGAGAAGATCATCGAGCGGGAGAAGCCCGACGCCCTCTTGCCGACCCTCGGCGGGCAAACCGCCCTCAATCTCTCCCTCCGCCTAGCTAAGACCGGCGTGCTCGCCCGCCATGGCGTCGAGCTGATCGGTGCCAAGGAGGAGGCCATCGAGCGCGGTGAGGACCGCGAGAAGTTCAAGCGCATCATGATTGAGATCGGCTTGGATGTGCCCCGCTCCAAGGTGGTTAAGGACCTCGACGCTGCCCGCGCCTGCCTCGCCGAGATCGGCGACGAGTTCCCCGTCATCATCCGCCCTTCGTTCACCCTCGGCGGGACCGGTGGTGGCATCGCCTACAACCGCGAGGAGTTCGACCGTATGGCCCAGGCCGGCCTCGACGCCTCCCCGATGCACGAGATCCTCGTCGAGGAGTGCCTGCTCGGCTGGAAGGAGTACGAGATGGAGGTGATGCGCGACCACAAGGACCAGTGCGTCATCATCTGCTCGATTGAGAACTTCGACCCGATGGGCGTCCACACGGGCGACTCCATCACGGTCGCCCCTGCGCTGACCCTTACCGACAAGGAATACCAGTTGATGCGAGATGCCTCCTTCGCAGTCATCCGCGCCATCGGCGTCGAGACCGGCGGCTCCAATATCCAGTTCTCGGTCAATCCCGCCAACGGCCGGATGATTGTTATCGAGATGAACCCGCGCGTCTCGCGCTCCTCCGCCCTCGCTTCCAAGGCGACCGGCTTCCCCATCGCCAAGATCGCCGCCAAGCTCGCTGTTGGCTACAGCCTCGATGAGCTGCGCAACGACATCACCCAGTCGACCCCTGCCTGCTTCGAGCCGACCATCGACTACGTCGTGACCAAGATCCCGCGCTTCGCCTTCGAGAAGTTTGCCGGAGCCGACACCACCCTAACCTCCGCCATGAAGTCAGTCGGCGAGGCCATGGCCATTGGGCGTACCTTCAAGGAGTCCTTCCAGAAAGCCCTGCGCTCGCTCGAGGTCGGCGCCTGGGGCTTCGGCTGCGGCGGCAAGCACAGCGAGTCGCCGGGCCTCGATCGCGAAGGCCTGCGCGCCGCCATCGCGCGTCCCCATCCCGAGCGCGTCTTCCACCTTCGTCACGCCATTCTCGCTGGGCTGACCGACGCCGAAATCCACTCCGCCTCCTCCATCGACCCCTGGTTCCTCCGCCAGCTCCGCGGGATCGTCGAGATTGAGCAAGCCCTGCGCGCCGCCGGCCCCGCCGGCCTCTCCACCGAATTACTCCGCGAGGCCAAGGAGGCCGGCTTCGCCGACCGCCAGATCGGACACGCCACGGGGCTCTCCGCGGAGGAGGTCCACCGCCGTCGCTTAGCGGTCGGCCTGCCCACCGTCTTCCGCTTGGTCGACACCTGCGCAGCCGAGTTCGAGGCCTCCACTCCTTACTACTATTCCTCCTACGGTGACGAGACCGAGGTGCGCCCCTCCACTAAGCCTCGCGTGCTCATTATCGGCGGCGGCCCCAACCGTATCGGTCAGGGCATTGAGTTCGACTACTGCTGCGTCCACGCCTCCTACGCCCTGCGCGAAATCGGTTACGAGTCGGTTATGATTAACTCCAACCCTGAGACCGTCTCGACAGACTACGACACCTCGGATCGCCTTTACTTCGAGCCGCTCACCCTTGAGGACGTTCTCGAGGTCTACCGCGCCGAGGGCTGCGAGGGCGCCATCGTCCAGTTTGGCGGTCAGACCCCGCTCAACCTCGCCGCCGACCTCGAGGCCGCTGGAGTGCGCGTGGTTGGGACCTCGCCCGCGAGCATCGCGCTGGCCGAGGACCGTCAGCTCTTTAAGGAGATCCTCGACGAGCTTGGTATCCGCCAGCCCGATAACCGTACCGCGCTTTCGGCCGAAGAGGCCTACGCCGCCGCCGAGGCCATCGGCTTCCCCGTTCTGCTGCGTCCCTCCTTCGTGCTCGGCGGTCGCGGCATGTTCATCGTGCATGGGATGGACGAGCTCCGCTCCGTGGTTCGCGAGGCCTTCGAGGTTGCACCGGGTAAGCCCGTGCTCCTCGACAAGTTCCTCGAAGACGCCATCGAGGTGGACGTCGATGCCGTCTCCGATGGAGAGACCACTGTCATCGGTGGCTTGCTCGAGCACGTCGAGCATGCTGGCGTCCACTCCGGTGACGCCGGGATGGTCCTCCCTCCGCACACCTTGTCCGCTTCCATCCAGGACGAACTCCGCCGCATCACCCATGCGCTCGCTCGTCGTCTTGGTGTGGTCGGCCTGATGAACATCCAGTTCGCGGTCAAAGACGGCCAGGTCTACATGCTCGAGGTGAACCCTCGTGCCTCCCGCACCGTTCCCTTCGTCTCCAAGGCCATCGGAGTGCCCCTGGCTAAGATCGCCGCAAAGTGCATGATCGGTCACAAGCTCCGCGACCTCGGCTTCACCCGCGAAATCACTCCGCCCTTCTGGTCGGTCAAGGAATCCGTCTTCCCCTTCAGCCGATTCCGCGGCACCGCGGTCGTGCTCTCGCCCGAGATGCGTTCAACTGGCGAGGTCATGGGCATCGACGCCGACCTCGGCCTCGCCTACGCCAAGGCGCAGATGGCGGCCCAGCCCGCCCTGCCTACCTCTGGTACTGCCTTCCTCTCCGTCAAGGAATCGGACAAGGCAGGCGCCGTCCAGGTCGCGCGTGAGTTGGCCGAGCTCGGCTTTGTCATCCACTCGACCAGCGGTACCGCCGACGCGCTCTCCGCCGCGGGCATCGCCGTCACCCGGGTCGGCAAGATTTCCGAAGGTGCTCGGCCCAACGTGCTCGACCTCCTCAAGAACGGCAAAATCCAGGTCATCGTCAACACCGCCGCAGGCATGCTCCCCCGGCAGGACGAGAATCTGATGCGCGCCGAGGCCGTGCTCCGCGGCGTCTACATGGCCTCCACGCTCAATGCCGCCAAGGCTGCCGCCCAAGCCATCCGCTCGCTCCGGGCCAGACCCATCGAGGTGTTATCCCTTCAGGAGCGTCTGAAGACGCTTCCCAAGTCGGTCTGACCACCCCAGCATCTTTCTATTCCCATGCGAATCCTCCTCCTCACGATCTCCGCCGTTCTCTCCGGCCAGCAGACCCCCGCGCCCGTGCCGGCGCCGGCGCCCGCACCTGCCGCCGTTGCACCCGAGCTGTCCGCGCCCGAGAAGGTTGCGGGTTTCGCCCGCATGGGATTTGATATCGGTGCTCAGTCGCCCTTGCCGCAAATCCGCACCGAATATGAGATGAGCCCCGAGGAGGTGGATGCCTTTGTCTCCGGCCTGCGTCTCGCCATGCTCGGCCAAGTCCCTGCTGGTGCTGCCCTCGATTCCCGCTTCGACGCCATGCTCAAGGTCCGAGCTGGCGCCCGTGCCGCCCGTGCCAAGCAGGCCAACGCGGACTTCCTCGTCAAGGTCGATGCTGACAAGGGCGTCACCAAGACCGCCTCCGGACTTCGCTACAAGGTGATCAAGGCTGGCGATGCCACCAAGCCCAGCGTCAAGTCCAGCGTCAGTTGCCTCTACCATGGCACGCTCGCCGATGGCACCGTCTTCGACTCCACCCGCAACCGTGGCAACCAACCCGTCAGCTTCGGCCTCAGCGAGGTCATCCCTGGCTGGACCGAGGGCCTCCAGCTCATCGGCAAGGGCGGCGTGATCAAACTGTGGATTCCCGCTGCGCTCGCCTATGGCGAGCAGGACAGCGGGCCTATCCCCGGTGGCTCGGTCCTCGAGTTCGAGGTCGAGTTGCTCGACGTGAAGTGACCGCGCATTCCGCTGGGAACCATTTCCCCTCGCGGGGGTAATAGGGGTTTGCATGCGACATCTTGCCGCTAGCACCCTGCTTTGCCTCGTCCTCACCGTGGACGCAGCCGAGCGCCCGTTGCCCCTGCGCGACGCCCTCCGCCAAGCCCTCTCGCATAATCTCGGCCTTGGCCTTCAGCGTCTTCAGGCGGTCGATGCGCTCGATGGGATTGAGGTCGCTGACTCCGGCTTCGACCTGCGGCTTCGCTGGTCCAACACCCTCGGCAAGGCCCGTACCCTCGAGGAGATTCGCAATGGCGACTACGCCCGGGATACCTGGTCCTCCGAGCTCGCTCTCGAACAACCCTTCACCTGGGGCGGCGTGCTTGCCCTCACCGGCCAGGCCGACCGTCTCTGGGAGGATAGCAACGGCATTGCTGGCGACCGTCTCGCCCAAGTCGGCGCTGGCATCAGTTATACCCAGCCCCTGCTTCGAGGTGGCTGGACCTCTGTCAACCTCGCGCCGGTCGTCACCGCCCGCCTCGGTGCCAGCCGTTCGCGCCTGCTGCTGCGGGCTGCGGTGCTCGACCTGCTGCGCACCACCGAGACCGGCTACCTTAGCCTCGCTGCTTCCCGTTCGCTCGTCGCCCTCCGCGAGACCAGCCTCCGCTCCGCGCAGTCGCTCCTCGAAGAGGTAGCTGAGCGCCGCCGCCTTGGCGACGCCACCCTCCAGGAGCAGCTTCAGGCTGAAGCCGATGTCGCCAACCAGCGCGTCTCTGTCCTCAACGCCCGACAGCAGGCCGATCTCGCCGACACCCGCCTGCGTCGGACCCTTGGCCTCGAGGAAAACGGCGTCGCCGAACTCGGGGTCGATGCCTTACCCGTCGAGACCGTCCCCGGCATCCCCGACTACCGCGTCTGGCTCAGCCAGGTGCTCGACTTCGACCTCGAGGCCCAAGCCCAGCAGTTCCAGGTCACTGCCGCCGACACCCGCCTTGAGGCCGCCCGGGCCAACGACCTTCCCCGCCTTGATCTCACCGTTTCTGGTTCCGTTGCCGGCGAGGGCGGCGTGTATACCCGTCTTGGATCTGCTCTGAGCGCCCTGCCTGATGAGCGCGGCTGGGGTACCTCCGCCTCGCTCACCCTCTCCTTCCCTTTGGGATTCCGAGAGAGCGAGGCTCAGCTTCGTCTGGCTCGTCGTGCACGTCGCTCTGCGGAACTTCAGCTGGCCGAGGTTCGGCAGGCTCTGACCTTCGACGCGCGCGCTGCTTGGCGTGAACTCGAGTCTTCCCGCGCCCGACTCGAGGCCGCTACCGCTGCACTCGACCTCCAACGCCGCGTCTACGAGGGTGAGCGCGCCCGCTATTCCGCTGGGGTGTCCGACATCCCTCGCGTCCTCCAAGCTCAGGCCTCGCTCGACGGAGCCCAGCTCGCCTGGGTCAACGCCGTGCTCGACACCCGCGTCGCCGCCGCCACCACCTCACGCCTCGACGGTACCCTTCTTGCCCGGCACGGCTTCTCTTGGGAGGATACCGAGCCGGCCATCGCGGCTGGACTCGGTCCCCAAGAAAACCTCCCGCCCCTCACCCCTTGATGAAACGCGCCCTGATTATCCTCTCCCTGGCGGTCCTGGTAGGCGCCGGCCTTTGGTGGTGGCTCGGCACCACCTCGTCCCCCCCCGCCGATGGCCCCGAGTCGACCGCTGCGAGGCTCACTGCCAAGGCGCAACGACGTGACATCGAAGCCGCGGTGGTCGCGTCCGGCTTCGTCCGTCCCGTCATCTCAAGCGAGATCAAGGCCGAGGTCAGCGGGAAGATATCCCGCATCCATGTCGAGATTGGGCAGTCCGTCCGCAAAGACGACCTCCTCGTTGATCTCGACCCCACTCTCGCCCGCGCCGATCGCGACGAGGCCGCGCGCAACGTTCAACTTCAGCGCCTCAACGCCGAGAAACTTGCCCGCGACCGCAGTCGTACGGAGGCCCTGCGCGCCCGCGAGTTCGTCTCGGCCAAGGAGCTCGAGGACGCCATCACCGCCCACGAGGTCGCCAAGCTCCAACTCGAGGTCACGCAGTCGCGCCTAGAGAAGTCCGAAGAAAACCTCCGCCGCGTCTCCATCCGCGCACCCCATGATGGCGTGGTCAGTGACATCGGTGTCCTCGAGGGCCAGATCGCCGTCGGCGCCCAGTCGATCAACAGCGGTACCTTGCTGATGAAGGTCTCCGCCGTCGACCCGCTGCGGGTCGACATCAACCTCAACGAGTTCGACGCTACCCGGGTTGAGGTTGGCCGCGATACCATCCTTACCTTCGATTCCATGCCTGGCGTGCGCCGCGAGGGCAAGGTGTCCTTCCTCGCTCCCTTTGGCTCCGCTGATCTCAAGGATAAGGATGTCCGTGTATTCCCCTGCCAGATTGGATTCGGCTCCGGGGGCGGCGTTCGTCCCGGCATCAGCGCCAACGCGCGTATCCGCATCGCCAGTGTCAAAGGCGCCGTCGCCGTGCCTGTCTCCGCCGTCTTCATCGAGGAAACCGACCGCTACGTCTACGTGCGTGGCGCTGGATCCTCCTGGGAGCGCCGTCGGATTGAGGCTGGGATGAGCGATGCCGGTTGGACCGAGGTTACCCAAGGACTCGCCGAGGGCGAGGTGGTCAGCCTCGTGCGCCCTGCCGGGGCACGCTGAAAATCCATGCCTCTCGCCGTCCTCCAGGGAGTCCGCAAGACCTACCGCATGGGTGACGAGGACGTGCACGCCCTCGACGGCGTTGACCTCAGCCTCGATCGCGGCGAGTTGGCAGCCATCCTCGGTCCTTCTGGCTCGGGCAAGTCCACCCTGATGCACATCCTGGGTTTCATGGACCAGCCCACCACCGGGCGCATCCAGTTTGAGGGCGAAGATGTGAGTGACCTCAGTCCCGACCGTCGCGCCTGGTACCGTTCGCACCGCGTCGGCTTCGTCTTTCAGTCTTTCAACCTCCTCCCCCGTCTCACCGTGGTGGAGAACGTCGCCCTCCCGCTGCTCTATCGCGAGGATGCCGGCTCCGATGCCGATCGTGCGGCCGTGGCACGCGCCGCGCTCGAGCGCGTCGGTATGGGGCACCGGCTCAGCCATCGCCCCACCGAGCTCTCCGGCGGAGAGCGGCAGCGTGTGGCCATCGCCCGCGCCATCGTCGGTCGCCCCGCCCTCATCCTCGCGGATGAGCCGACGGGTAATCTCGACGTACGTAATGTCGATCGCGTGCTCGACCTTCTCGGCGAACTTCACCGCGAGGGCATCACCGTACTCATCGTCACTCACGACCTCGGTGTCGCTGAGCGAGCCAACCGCATCATCACCATGCGTGCTGGCCTTATCCAGGAGGACCGCCGTCGATGAGAATTTTCGAGCGCCTTCGGCCCGCGGCTGCTAACGGCCTGCGCGAATTGCGCGCGAGCAAGGTCCGTTCGCTGCTGTCGATGTCCGGCATCATCCTCGGCGTGGCCTCACTCGTCGCCATGGTCACAGTGGTGCAGGGCATGGTCGGCAACTTCCGCCAGTTCGTCGATGCGATGGGGGGCATCGAGAAGGTCACTCTGGTCAAGGAGCAGCTCCCGCGCGACCAAGAGCACCTCGCCGAGCAGTCCGAGGGCATCACCTTGCGCGATGCCCGCACCCTGCGTAACGCCATCCCCTTGGCCGAGCACGTTTCCCCCGAGCTACAGGTCGGCTGGGAGCGCGTCCTCCGTCAGAACCGCGAAATCCGGACGCTTGTCACAGGAGTGACATCCGACTTCCTCCCCGTTGCCCGTCGCTGGGTCGAGCGCGGTCGATTCCTCTCCGACCTCGATCAACTCTCCCGCGCCGACGTCTGCGTCATCGGCTCCTCTGTCTCCGACGAGCTCTTCGGTGAGGGTGCCGACCCCATCGGACAGTCCATCAGCGTACGAGGGCGGCGGTTTGAGGTCGTCGGCGTGCTTAATAACATCGAGGCCTCTGGCCTCAGCGTGCGTTCCTCTGGCGGCAGCCGCCGGGGTGGCGGAGGTATGTGGCGCTGGCGCAACGGCGGGGTTTATATCCCAGTCGAGACCGCCATCATGAAGTTTACTGGTAACGACCGGCTCACCTCCATCGGCATGCGCGTAGCCTCCGCCGAGGCACTACCCGAGGCCGTGCCGCAGATCGACCGCGCCATCCTCCAAGCGCACAACGGCGTGCGCGACTTCCGTATCGACACCAACGAGGAGACCTTGGCCGAGTTCCGTAAGACGGAGGGAGCCTTTACCCTCGCGCTTGGCGGTGTCGCCTTCATTTCCCTCTTCGTCGGCGGTATCGGTATCATGAATGTGATGCTCGCCTCCATCAACGAGCGCATCCGTGAGATCGGTGTGCGTAAGGCGGTCGGCGCCCGTGGGTCTGACATCTTTCTGCAGTTCCTCGCCGAGGCCGCGGTCATTTCCGGCGTCGGTGGGTGCATCGGTCTAGCGGTCTCTGGCCTGCTCGTGATGGTAATGAACGCCATCCTCTCCGCCGCCGTCCCTGGTGGCGTCGCAGCGATGCTCGATATTCAGGTCATGGCCATGGGCCTTGGCTCCTCGGTCGGCATCGGCATCCTCGCTGGCGTCTATCCCGCCATTCGCGCCGCCCGCCTCGACCCCATCGAGGCCCTGCGCCATGAGTAAGGCCAGCCTGCTCCTGCTCTTGCTCTGTCAGGCCTTACCCGCCGCGCGTATCCCGCTTTGGGAGACAACGCCGCCCGCCGAAACGCTCCCGGCCCGCGCAGGAGCCGATCCCCGTGGCACCCTCGAGAAGTCCGGTCATCTCACCCATGTCCATGCCCCGGACCTCGAGCCCTTCCCGGCAACGAAGCCCGGCGCCTCCCTCATCCTCGTCTTCCCTGGCGGCGGTTACAACATACTCGCCCATGACCACGAGGGTGTGGGCGTTGCCCGCCGCTTCAACGAGCTCGGCTATTCGGCGGCGGTCGTCCGCTATCGCGTGCCCCGCCGCGACCCCGCCCGTCCTTGGGTCGCCCCCCTGCACGACGCCCGGCGCGCGCTCGAGATTGCCCGCGCTCGTGCCATCGAGTGGAATGCCGACCCGAGTCGTGTCGCGGTGGTTGGCTTCTCTGCCGGCGGTAACCTCGTCGCCCGCCTCGCCTACCAGCCCTCAGATGTCCCGGTGCCTCGCCCCGATGCCGTGATCCTTGTCTACCCGGCCTATCTCCAAGCTCAGGACAAGTCTGGTCCGCTTCGCGAGGGTCCCGAGGGAATCGTACCCAACAAGGCAGCCCGACCCGCCCCCGCCTGCTTCTTCCATAGCTCCGATGATCCTTACCCAGCCGAGGGCTCTCTCCTGCTCGCTGCTGCCCTTCGCGCCGCCGGGACCAAGGCGGAGACCCATGTGTTCGAGGATGGCGGCCATGGCTGGGGCGTGCGTGGCGACACCCGTGCCTCCCGTCTCTGGCCCGAGATGGCAGTGGGCTGGCTGAGCGCGCGCGGTCTGCCTCCTTCCCGCTGAGTCTGCCAACAAAAAGGCCGCCCGAAGGGCGGCCTGGTGGGGTCCTGTGGACTCTCCTTAGAACTTCAGACGGAGGCCGAGGTAGCTTTCCCAACCACGGATGTCGGCCTCGCCTACAACCGGGATATTCACGTCGAAGATCCGGAAGTGACGCATCGCAACCACGAGGTCGATGTCCTCGGAGATAGCGAAGCGTAGGCCGCCCTGGGCGGTGGCGGTCATCGCCGTGGTGGAGCTGTTGCTAGCTTCGTCCAGCCAAGTGGTACCAGCACCGACGCCAAAGAAGGGCTTCAGGCCACCGGTGCGGGAGCCGAGCTCCCAGGTCAAATCCACCGTGAGGGTCAGGGCTTCTTCTGCCCAGGAGCCGCTGCGTTGCTCGACGTCGCGCTGGGTGACAGTCGCGCCGACTGCGATCTGCTCGCTCAGCCGGTTGGCGTAGGAGAGGCCGGTCAGCACGTTATTGTTGTAGCCACCCTGCTCGGTGGTCGTGCTGGGGCGCGAGGTACCGAGCTGGAACTCGAGGGTGTGGGCCTGGGCGGCGGCAGCCGTCAGGGCGAGGAGGGCGATCGGGCGGAGTGATTTCATGGGCTGGGGGTTTCTTTTGGTAAGGTCAGGGGCTTGTCCTGTAAAGGGCGAAGGAATTACTTGGCTGCAGGGAGGACCTCGACCGACTTAATCTCGATGCGCTGTGAGGGGGTGGAGCGCTCGGGCCCCGAGCAAGGGATGGTGGCAATCTTCTCGAGGACCTCGTCTCCCGCGACGAGCTTGCCGAAGGCGGTGTACTGGCGATCGAGGAAGTTGGCCTTGTCGTGGCAGATGAAGAACTGGCAACCGGCGCTGTCTGGGTCTGACGAGCGAGCCATCGAAATGACGCCGCGCACGTGGGGACGGTCGTTAAACTCCGCCTTAACCTTGTAGCCAGGGTCGCCCGTCCCGGGTATGCCCCGTGCGCCTTCCTTGGTGTTGGGGCAGCCTCCTTGAATCATGAAGCCCTTGATGATGCGGTGGAAAGCCGTGCCGTTGTAGAATCCCTCTTTGGAGAGTTTGACGAAGTTCTCGACCGTGCGCGGGGCGACATCGGGCCAGAGTTCGAGGG
>JBFZFD010000165.1:0-4688 GCA_041306485.1 Opitutia bacterium
CGCACGGGGCTGTTCTCAGCCAAGTCAGCCGCCTTGATTACCTGCAGGTACCACTCGGGATAATCCTCGGCGCGGGTGGGAGTAATGGCGGTCTTGGGCTTGGACATGAGGGGGGTATGCGAAGGATTCTAAGGTTACCAAGGATTCTGAGGAAACTGATGGTCCTGAGGAGGCGAAGGGTGATGAAAGGCGTCGGGGGGCGGCGTGGTTAGGCAAATCAGACCAATGATTGAGGCCTTAGGGAAGCGTTAATCGGGCAAGATGAGCTAGCGCCAACCTGCGGGAGGCCAACCCGGTTCGATACCTAGCGAAGTTCCCAAAACCACCGGAGACTCGACCTCTTTGGACTCCTTGGTGTCCTTGGCACCCTCAATTTCCTCAGCCGGCTTCGCCGGCTTCCCACCCCGGCGCACCGGACCGAGTGGCGTGGAGGAATTTCCCGACGAGAGCGACGGCGGCTAGGCTGAGGCTGAGGGCTAGGCCGATCCAAATACCGACAGCGCCGAGGCCGAGCGGGAAGGCTAGGATGAGGCAAAGGGGGAGAGCGACGCCCCAGTAGGCGGCAGCAGCGACCCAGGAGGCCCAAGCGGCGAGGTTGATTGCACGTAGCAGGTGGGCGGCGACCACCTGGAGTGCGTCGAAGGGAGCCCAGAGCGCAGCCCAGACAAGCAAGGCCGCGGCGAGGTCGCCGGTGGGGGTGGCGCGTACATCGTAGAGCATGAGCAGGGGCTCGCGGAACGCGAAGAGGATAAAGGCGTAAGTCCCCATGACGAGGGCGGCGATGCCGAGGGAGCCGAGTCCGATGGCGCGTGCGGCGGCACGGTCGTCTGCTCCCCGAGCCTCGCCTGCGCGGATGCTGGCGGCAATGCCGAGGCCGAGCGGCATCATGAAGGCGGCGGAAGCGGTGCTGACAGCCACCTGGTGTGCGGCTTGGGCGGTAGGAGAAATCCAGCCAGCGAGAATGGGGACAGCGGCGAAGATGCCGACCTCGCTGAGGCTGTGGAATCCAGCGGGCACGCCGGTGCGGAGGAGGCGAACGAAGACTGGACGAGAGAGGCCTTCCGACCAGTGGACTTCACCTCGGCCAGGCGTCAGCCAGAGGCCAGCCAGCATGACGACGCGAGAGAGAAGGGTCGCCCAGGCGGCACCATCAAGACCAAGGGCTGGGCAGCCCCAGTTGCCGTACATCATGACCCAGTTGAGGAGGACATTGAGGGCAATCCCGAGCGCCAGCCAGGCGAGGGAGACCCAAGGCTGATGCTGGCTATCACGATGGGTACGGAGCGCGTGGAAGAGGAGGCCGGGGACCATCGCCCAGGACATGATGACGAAGTAGCCGCGTGAGGCGGTGGTGACCTCGGTGCTGGAGCCGAGTAAGGGAAGTAAGGGAGCGAGGAGGTGCGAGCCGAGCGCAAGGGCAAGTGCGAGGACAAGGGCGAGGACCATGCCATGGCGGAGGATGGCGGGGGCGGTGCTAGCGAGGCCCGCGCCATTATCCTGCGACTGGTATACTTGGATGGCGCCGACCACGCCGATGCCGAAGACGTAGGGAATGTAGTTGAGGTTGCCCGCGAGAGCGCTGGCGGCGAGGGCGGTCTCACCGAGGCGCGCGGCCATGGCCACGTCGGTGATAAACATGAGTCCGTAACCGAGCATGCCGAGCATGATGGGCACGGCGAGACGGAGGGTGGGTCCGAGCTCAGCACGGATCTGGAAGAGGAGGCCGGGCATGTCAGGAAGGCAGGACGACGACATCCTCCGGCTCGATCCAGGCGAAGGTCGGGGCATGGCCGCGGGTACGGGCGTTGGGCTCGGTGATGCGCAGGACGACTCCGCTCTCGGTGGTGAGGCGGTGGCGCGTCAGCTCACCTTGGAAGAGGGAGCTCGTGATGCGACCGGCGAAGGCATTGGACTCCGGCGGATGGGTATCGATGCGCAGGCACTCGGGCCGGAGGCAGAGGACGACAGCGGAGCCGTCGATAGGCGGAGACTCGGGCCGGGCGAGGGCACCACTGACCTCGCCAAGGGCGCATTGCACGACGGCCTCACCTGCACCGACGCGCACGACGGTGCCCGGGAGGAGGTTGGCTTGTCCAAGGAAGGCGGCGACCCAGCTATCGAAGGGGCGTCGATAGAGGTCCATCGGCCGGCCAGCTTGGAGTACCCTACCCTGCCGGAGAACGACGAGCTGATCTGCATGGGCGAGCGCCTCAGGTACGTCGTGCGTGACGAGGAGAGTGGTGGTGCCGGCGTCGCGGAGGAAGGGGCGCAGCCTTTCCCAGACTCCGGCACGCGCGGGAGCATCAAGCTGCGAGAGAGGCTCGTCGAGGAGCAGGAGGCGCGGGCGAGCGAAGAGGATGCGGGCGAGCGCGACGCGTTGCTGCATGCCACCGGAGAGCTCTGCGCCGAGACGATCGGCAAGGTCCTCGGCGCCAGCGACAGCGAGAACCTCGCGGGCGCGGGCGAGCGAAGCAGGGTCGGTGGCATCGCCGGCCACGGCCTCGAGTGCGTGGAGATGGGGGAAGGCTCCGGCACCTTGGGCGACTAAGGAAACACCGCGCTGGGCAGGCGGGAGCGCGAGGAGGTCGCGGCCGGCCAGCAGCACCTTGCCGCCATCGGCGGTCTGAGTGCCGGCGAGAACGCGGAGGAGTGTGCTCTTGCCGGCGCCAGAGGGGCCGACGAGGCAGCCTAGCTCGCCCTCGGCGAGTTCAAGATCGACGCCAGCGAGTGCGGTGACAGCGCCGAGATGGCGACGCAGGGCGCTGAGGCGAAGGAAAGACACAAAGGGAGAAACACCCTTCCCTGCCCCGGAGGCAAGCCGGGGGAGGGAGGGATGACGAGGAATCAGCGCTTAACGGCGGCCGCGGCGTCCTTGGACGTGACGGCCCCGGCGGGACTAGCGAGGATGACGGACCAGTCGGCAGCGATGCGTACGGCCTCTCGGAGGGGGATGTCGTACTCCGGCCAGTTCTCGTCCTCGAGCAGCATGCGCTGGCGGGAAAGGCGCTTGGCGGCCTTCTGCCAGGCGGGATCGGCGTCCTTCTCCTGCTCGAGGGCTGCGTCGAGCTTAACCTCGCGGGAGGTGAAGTCGGCCTTGGCGTAGGTCTCGAGCTCGCGCCGGATGCGATCGCGGAAGGCGAGGTCGTCGGTGCGCTCACGCTGCCGGTCTTGGAGAGCGAGGGGAACCCCGACGCGGTTGAAGCGCGCGTTGGTCCAGTCGAGGACGCGGGTGTGGGTAGTGAACTCAGGGAGCTCGGCCTGTCGGCGCTGGCTGGACTCACTGAGGCTACGAAGCAAGCCGGGGCTGAGTGGGGCGCGGAGCCAAGAACGGTCAGAATCCGCAGGGAGGCTGGGCGCAATGGCGTCCCAGGGTAGCGGGCGCTGGAGGTCGGACTCGGCGACGGGCAACACGGAGAAGATGGAGGGGACGAGGACGTCGGCCGGAACACCGCGCAGCTGGATGGACGAGCCACTTGGTGCGTACCACTTCTGGATGGTCACCTTGACGCCGGACTTAAGATTCCGGTCGAGGCGGCTGAGCTCGAGAATATTCTGGACGGTCCCCTTACCGTGGGTGGTCTCGTCGCCGACGATGAGGGCGCGGCGGTGGTCACGGAGGGCACCGGCGACAATCTCGGAGGCAGAGGCTGAGGCCTTGGAGGTTAGGATGACGAGGGGGCCGTCCCAGGCGAGCTTGGCATCCTCATCCTTATAGGTCTCGCCCTGCCCCATGCTGTTACGGATTTGGAGTACAGGACCAGTGGGAATGAAGAGGCCGGTGACGCCGACAGCCTCGCTGAGCAAGCCGCCGCCGTTGCGACGGAGGTCAAGGATGAGCGACTGGGCGCCGAGCTTGCGAAGCTTGCCGATGAGCTCCTCGATATCACGCGTGGGGGTGGAGGCGTTCTTACCCTCGCCACCGTAGAAGGCGGGGAGATCGATGACACCGACCAAGGTGGGAGTGGAGCCCGAGGGCACCTCGAACAGGCGGGCGGAGGCGAGTTGCCCGACGAGCTTAATGACGTCGCGCTTGAGAATGATATCCTTGCGCGGGCCACCACCAGCGGGCTCGAGGATGAGGCGGATAGTGGAGCCCTGAGTGCCGCGGATACGGGAGATGGCCTTCTGCAGGCGCATGCCGACGATGTCCTCGGGGTCACCCGTTGCGGACTGCCCGACTGCGATGATACGGTCCTCGGCCTTAGCGCGGCCGTCGATAGCGAGAGGGCCACCGGGCATGACTTCCTTGATGGTGCAGTAGCCGTCGTCATCCTGGAGCGTGGCTCCGATACCGCAGAGGGAGTTGCGCATCTGTACCTCGAAGTCCTCGAGCGACTGCCGGCTGAAGAAGGAAGAGTGAGGATCGTACTGGCGGGCGAAGGCGTTGAGGAAGAACTCTTGGACCTCATGGGCCTCATAGGCGAGGTAGCCAGCGATCTTCTCGTAGCGACGCCCGAGCCGCTCACGAGCTTGGGTAAGACGCTCGGGCGAGAGAGCCGCTGCGGGGTCGATTACCTCGGCCTTGTCGGGGCGAGCGGGGGCGTCGACGCCGAGCTGCTCACCGAGCAGCTCGCCGAGGAGGTCGAGCTGCACGCGCTGGCGCCAGAGATCGTTGAGCTCCTGCTCGTTGGCTGCCCAGGAAGCCTTGCGGCGGTCGACCGGGAAGGTGCCCGGACGGTTGAGATCTA
>JBFZFD010000166.1:0-2808 GCA_041306485.1 Opitutia bacterium
TCGAGGAGCCGCAGATGCGCGAGGCCATTCAGACGCTGGGTGCCTGGTGGAACCCGCTTGCGCTGGATTACCTCGGCCGAGCCGAGGATTTACGGACTGGCCTGGTCTACCTGCACATCCAACTGGGCCTGCCGAGCGCGGAGCGCTTTCGACGCCCCCCCAAGTTGCGTCACTTTAACCTAGAGCAAGGTGAACGGACAGATGCTGCGGTGCAGAAGGCGCTGCGCACCCTGCTCGAGGACTACATGGACTACGTCGGGACCCGCTGAGGCTCAGGCGGTCATCTTCCGTATCCGGCGCAGCGAGGCTTCGAGCCGGAGGACTTCGTCCTCGGTATTGTAGAAACCGAAGGAGGCGCGGACAGTGCCAGGAATGCCAAACGCCGACATCAGGGGCATGCAGCAATGATGTCCGACGCGAACGGCGATGGCGTCAGCGTCGAGTAGGGTGCCGACATCATGCGGGTGGGCCCCTTCGAGGAGAAAGGAGACGACCGCGACCTTCTCGGCGGCCTGCCCGATGATACGAAGGCCGGGGATGGAGGAGAGCCTCTCGGTAGCGAGGGCGAGCAGCCGCTGCTCATGAGCATGGGAGCCGGGGCGGAGCGCGTTGATGTAGCCGAGAGCAACCTCGAGGGCGATGGCGCCGCAGATGTGAGGAGTGCCAGCCTCGAAGCGCTCGGGAGCCGCGCGGTAGGTGGTCCCGGCGAAGTCCACCCGCTGTATCATGTCACCACCAGACTGGTAGGGGGGCATGACATCGAGCAGCTCGGGCTTACCCCAAAGGACACCAATGCCGGTGGGCCCGCAGACCTTGTGACCCGAGAAGCAGAGGAAGTCGCAGCCGAGGGCGGTGACATCGACCGCGAAATGGCTGGTGGACTGGCAGGCGTCGATGAGCACGGTCGCGCCGGCGGCCTTGGCTAGACGGGTCATCTCCGCCGCGGGATTGACAGTGCCGAGGGCGTTGGAAACGTGGCTGAATGCGGCCATGCGCGTGCGAGGGCCGAGTAGTCGGGCGAAGGCCTCGAGGTCGACCTCGCCGAGGGGCGTGACCGGGCAGACGACGACCCGGGCGCCGGAGCGCTCGGCGGCGAGCTGCCAGGGCACGATGTTGGCGTGGTGCTCCATGGCGGTGAGCAAGATTTCATCACCGGGGCGGAGGAAGGCGCGGCCCCAACTGTCGGCCACAAGGTTGATTGCCTCGGTGGCACCGCGCACGAAGACAAGGCCGCGAGGGGAGGTGGCGCCGAGGAAGCGGGCGACGGCAGCGCGCGCATCTTCGTAGCGGCTGGTAGCCTCTTCGCTTAGGCGGTAGACGCCGCGGTGGATGTTGGCGTTGTGCTCGGCGTAGAAGCTGGAGATGGCGTCGATGACCACGCGGGGCTTCTGCGAGGTGGCCGCGCTGTCGAGGTAGGCGAGCTCCTTACCCTGCTCACGACGGGCGAGCAGGGGGAAGTCGGCGCGAACGCGATGGATGTCAAATGGCACCATGGACCCTTAACCTAGTTGCAAGACGGCGGCGCGCAACCGGGGAAGTCAGTCCGCCGAGGGCAGACGGATTCCCTTGCGCAAGTAAGTGGGTACGTCCACGTCCTCGCCGTTGAAAAGGTTGGGTGCGCTGGTGCCGAAGAGGCCCCGTCGGACATTCTCCTCCTGGGCGAAGCTGAAGAGTTGCTGGGGCGTGGCGGTCGTGACTTTCGCACCCTTGCGTCCCTTAGTGCCAGGTGCCACTGCCTCGGGCGTCGCGACTGGCGGGGCGGGCGTCGCTGCCAAGAGTGAGACGCGGGCGGAGGTCGGCTCAGTGGAGTCGAGCCGGGCTCCGAGCAGGGTGATGCGATCTCCGCCCAACTCAGCCCGGAGGATGGCGACGGCAGCTTGGCAGTCGCCAGTCGTGAGGTCGGGACCACCGACGACCTGCACCAAGAGGTGGTCGTGTCGACCTGCCTCGGGACCATGGGGCAGGAGCGGTGAGGAGAGCGCAGCGCGGGCAGCGGCGAGAACGGCACCCTCGCCCGAGGCGCGGCCGGTGGAGAAGCAGGCGCGGCAACCGGGTTCTGGCAGGAGTGAGCGGAGCGCTGCTGGATCAAGCGGCAAGAGAGCGCCGGGCATGAAGAAGCCAGAGAGGGACTCGACCGCCGAGCCGACCCAGCGCCGGGTCTCGGCGAAGAGCTCGCCGACGGGCGCGTCGGCCGGCGCCAGCTGCAGAAGCGCGTCGTTGCGCAAGGGGACGGTCGCATGGGCAGCGCGATGGAGGGCGACGAGCGTTTCGCGGGCGGAGGAGAGACGGCGCTCACCCTCGTGCGAGAAGGGAATTGTGGCTAAAGCTAGGACGGTAGCACCAGCCTCGGCTGCGAGACCGGCGAGAAAGGGTGCGGCGCCACCACCGATACCGCCACCAAGCCCAGCGACAAGTACGACCACTGGCGCGTCGGCCAGCCATCGACGCAACTCGGCGGTCTCCGCCTCTGCGGCATCAGCGCCGAGACGGGGTTCGCCACCAGCGCCGAGACCACGCAGAGAGGTGCGCCCCACTTGGACTTGGTCGGATATACCACAGGCGGCGAGGGCGGTGGCATCGGAGTCGACCGCTAGGCAACGCACTGCGGGGGGAAGGCCCGGGGCCAGCCGACCGACCAGGGAGATGCCGGCACCGCCGACGCCAACAAGGAGGATGGGAGAGGCGGGAGTCATCTCAGCCGCGGAAGAGACCTCGCAGGGACTCCCACCAGCCAGCGGGGCGGCGGCGGACGGGAGCCTCGTTGACCATGGCGGCGACTACCAGCCCGAGCACGCAGGCGTACTCGGG
>JBFZFD010000167.1:0-9511 GCA_041306485.1 Opitutia bacterium
GTACGTACGCTCTGTAGGCGTACGTACGGCCTGACCCCTTAGCGGGCGCGCTCGGTATGGATGGGGCGTATCTTGCGTGGCATCGTATGATTCTCTGCCCCGCATCCTCCCCCTCGAGCCCAGTAATCACCTAGCCTCAGCTGGGATAAAGTGCCCGGAGATAATCCATGGTCAGACCGCCAAAAAAACTTGCCCGTAATACCATGTAACACATATTGATAGTTAGGTGAGCTTCCCCCGCGCTCAACGCCTTGCGTGCCTCGTGGCCGCCGTCACCCTGTCGATCCCCGCCGCAAGGGGTGCCACGGCTTACTTCTCCTACGACGGGATTGACGGCGCCGCGGAGTCTTGGACCACTGGCGGCACAAATTGGGGCACGGTTACCGGCACGTGGAGCGGGTATGAATGGGCAACATGGGATGACGCCATCTTCGAGGGCACAGGGGGCTTGGTCAGTGCCACAAATATCTCCGCCAACAGACTCACTTTCAACGTCGGCGGCTACACCCTCGCTGGGTCCGTCACCTTCGGCAATCCAGGCGGCAACAACCTCACCGTCGCCTCCAACGTTTCTGCTGCCATCACCGGCAGCCTGACCGCAGCCTATTCCACCGGGCTAAGCAAGGCCGGCGCGGGCACCGCCGTCCTCAGCGGGACGAACAGCGTATCCGTCGGCGCCCTTCAAATCGCCAACGGCATCCTCGAGATCTCTGGCGGCACGACCACCTCCTCGGCTGGCCTCAGCGTCAGTCGCAACAGTTTCCAGACCAACGACGGCGTCCTGTCCACCCTTCGCGTCACCGGTGGCGCGCTGAACATCACCGGCGGCAATTTCTTTACCGGACGATCCACCAACGGCGGCGTCAATGTTAGCTTGGCTTCGCTCATCGAGCAGACCGGGGGCTCCATCACCTACGGCGGAAGCAGCCTGAATCTAGCGGACGGCGGGGGCGTCACCCGGCTCGACCTCTCCGGCGGCACCTTCACCAGCACCACCGCCACCATGCTCCTCGGCGTGCGCGGCGGGGTCACCCTAAATATTTCCGGCACCGCGGTCGTCAACCTGCCCAGCATTCAGTACTTCCACAGCGACGCCGTCACTGGCACCGGCCGCACCTCCACCATCAACCTCAACGGCGGCACTTTGGTGGTCGGCAACATCTCCAGCAACTCCACTCCCAACACGTCCAACCTCGTGCTCAACGGCGGCCTGCTCCAGGCTCGCTCCAACGCCACCATCAACGCCAATCTCACCTCGATCACCGTGGGGTCGGGCGGCGCCCGCTTCGACACCAACGGCTTCGATGTCACCGTCGGCCGGGCGCTCGTCGCGGCCTCTGGCAGCTCCGGCGGCCTGACCAAGGACGGTGCTGGCACGCTCACCCTCGGCGCTGTCAGCACCTTCACCGGCGCCACGGTTGTCAACTCCGGCACGCTCACTTACAGCCTAGGCAGCGCCGCCACCCTCAGCTTGCCCTCCGGTGCGGGGCTCTCAGGCGCCGGCAGCTTCAGCGCCACCGCAGGCCTGCTCAAGATCAACGGCAACATGACTTTGGGGGGCTCCATCAGCCTGACCCAGACCGGCGGCGGGAGCCTCTACTCCGGCATCGAGCTGGCCAGCGCCGCCAGCACACTGACCGCCACCGCCATCTCTCTGTCGGGCGACATCGGCAAGAGCGACTCTAACGGCAACACCCTGACCCTGGACACCAGCGCCGCCAACGGGACCATCAATCTCAATGTCTCGCTCGGCCGCTCTGGCATCTGGTACGTACCCACCTCCCTCGTCGCCAACGCAGGCACGGGCACGATCAACGTCACCGGTACGGGCGGCGGTTCCGATGGCTGGCGCTCCACCCCCGTTTCGCTCACCGGCTCAGTCAATATCAGTGGTAACGTGCGCAGCGACGCCGCCCTCACCGTCAACTCCGGCGCCACTACCGGCGGGGTCGTCACCGGGGCGCTCTCTGGCGGCATGTGGCTGACCAAGACCGGCACGGGCAAGCTCACGATCTCCGGGGCCAACACCAACACCGGCCAGTTCCTGCTCAAGGCCGGTACGCTCGAGATGGCGGGCGGCTCCTGGACCGGCGGCAGCAACGGAACTCAACGCGCACTTAATATCGGGGTGGCCGCTGGCGATGTCGCCACCTTCACTCTTTCCAGTGGCGCGCTCAACCTATCCAGCGGCAACGCCAACAACGGCATCCTCGTGGGTGACGCCGGCAACGGCACCTTCAACCAGACGGGCGGGACGGTTACCACCGGCGGTGGCGGCATCTGGGTCGCCGATGGCGGCACTGGCGCCGTCGGCGTCGTCAACCTGAGCGGCGGCACATTCGACGCCACCGGCGGCGCCACCATCATCGGCACCCGCGGCACCGCCACACTGAACGTCAGCGGTACCGCCAACGTTTCCCTCGGGTCGCTCCAGCTCGGACACTCGGCGGGCGGCGCGAGCGTCGCCAAGGTCAACCTCGACGGCGGCACGCTCGCCGTCACCGCCGTCACCCGTGCCGCGGGCACGGCCAACCTCTACCTCAACGGCGGCACGCTCAGGGTGCGCGCCTCCACCACCGCCTTCCTCCAAGGTCTCAATAGTGCCGAGGTCAAGGCAGGCGGGGCCGTCTTCGACACCGCCGGGTTCAACATCACCGTCGGACAGGCCCTCGTCACCCATGCGACCAGCACCGGCGGCGGCCTGACCAAGAACGGCGCCGGCACGCTCACACTCGGCGCTGTCGGCACCTTCACCGGCAACACCGTGGTCAACGCCGGTACGCTCGCTTACAGCCTGGGCAGCGGCGGTACCCTCGACCTCCCCTCAGGCGCTGGGCTTTCAGGGGCAGGCAGCTTCAGCGCAGCCGGCGGTTACCTCAAGATCAGGGGCGACATGACGATGGGTGGCGCCATCAGCTTGTCGCAGGTCGGCTCACCCGGCACCTACCTGTCCGGCATCCAGCTCGACAGTTCCGTCCGCACCCTGACCGCCTCCTCCATCGCCCTCTCGGGCGACCTCGGCACCTCCGCCAACGGCAGCGGGCTGATCCTGGACACCAGCGCCTCCAACGGGACCATCAACCTCAATGTCTCCCTCGGGCGCGACAGCACCTTCTTCTCCCCCTCCTCGTTCGTCGCCAACGCCGGCACGGGTACGATCAACGTCACCGGCACGGGCGGCGGCTCCAACGGATGGAAGGCCACCCCCGTTTCGCTCACCGGCTCCGTCAATATAAGTGGTAACGTCCTCAGTGACGCCGCCCTCACCGTCAACTCCGGCGCGACCACCAGCGGCGCCATCTCGGGCGCGCTCTCCGGCGGCATGTCCCTGACCAAGGCTGGCTCGGGGTCGCTGCTTCTCACCGGCGCCAACACCTACACCGGAGCCACCACCGTCTCCGCCGGACAACTCGTCGGCAACAGCTCCTCGCTCCAAGGTGCGATTACCAATAACGCCGCGGTGACGTTTGACCAAGTCTCCGACGGCACCTATGCCGGCCTCATGTCTGGGACCGGCTCGCTTACCAAGGCAGGGGTCGGTATCCTCACGCTCAGCGCCGCAAACAACTTCTCGGGCGGCGTCTTCGTCGAGGCTGGCTCACTCCGTCTCGGCCACGCTTCCGCCCTCGGTAGCGGGACGGTCATCGTTTCAGGCGGCGTGCTCGACCTCAACGGCTTCGCCCTCGACCGCGAGATCACCCTCTCCGGCGGGCGCCTCACCGGCCTGGCCAACGTCAGCGCGGCCTTCCTCGACCTCAGCACGGACACACCCGCCGTCAGCGGCAGCGTCGCCGGCATCCTCAACCTTGCCGGCAAGACTGTCGACGTCACCGGCGGCCTCACCGCTACCGGCACCCTCAAGGGCGACGGTGCCACCTTCAGCGGCGGAGTGGTCACCCTTGGCTCCAACGCGACCCACGCTCCGGGCGACTCCCCGGGCAGCCAGACCTTCGAGGCTGGCCTCGCCTATTCCTCCAGCTCGACCCTCGAGTGGGAGATCGACCTCGAGTCCGGCAACTGGGATGCGTTCGGCCTGCCCGTTCGCGGCGTCAACTACGACGCAATCGACGTTACTGGCGGCGACCTCACTATCACCGCTGGCGCCATTCTCTCCCTCGGCGTCATCGATATCCTCGGCAGCGGCTTTGCCGATGCGTTCTGGGACGAGATGCGCCAGTTCTCTGTTATCAGCTTTACCTCCTCAGGTCAGATTACCGGAGTCTTCACTCTCGATACTTCTAATATCGCCGGGCTCGCCGCTGGTCGCGGCCAGTGGAGCCTTCTCAACGACACCTCAGGTATCTCCCTTCAGTGGACCCCCGTCCCCGAGCCCTCGACTTACGGCCTCATCCTCGGTGGACTCGCCCTCGCAGGCGCCGCTCTCCGCCGTCGCCGTAGTCGGGCCTGACCCCTTAGCCTCGAAGTCGATTACGCAGCGAGGCCGCCGTGCCAGCCTGCAACCTGCGGGCAATCCAACTGCAGGTGGCACCACTTGCCTTCAGCAGGCGCGCCACCTCCAGTTTCAGGGGGTCGCCCTTGGCCCTTATGCCAAGGTGTTCCTCGGTCAGCCCAACTTTCATGAGTGCCGATGATGCCGTCGCTTCCCAGCTCGCCTCCAGCTGACGCCGCCGTTCGGCGCGCTCTACACCCGGCTCGGGCTTGATCGCCCATGCGGCCCCTCGCGGCTGATGTTTAGCCACCTCCGCCTCCTCGCGCATGGCCGCTTTCCAGTTCTCCCTGAACACTGCGCCCTTTGGGTCGTCGAGGGCCACCTTCGCCAGCGTCGACAAGTAGGCCTGCCGCCCCTCCTCGGTGTCTGGGAAGCCCAGGTAGCTCTCCATCGCCGTCTTCGTCGCCAGCCACCCCCGCACCGAAGGGTCAAGGTAGGCCGCCAAGCTTGTTTCCTTAAGGGTTTTGAGCTGCTGCATGTCGCAGATTCCCGCCCGGATGGGGTTGAGATGGATGTAGTCGATAATCCGGCGCACCGACATCCCGATCGTGGCCAGCTTTGCGTGGAAACGTCCCTGAAACACATGGCCGCTCTCCTTGCGTAACCGATTAAAACGGACGGCGAAGCGGGTCAGCAGCCGGTGCATCCCCGCGGAGAGATCCCCCTTGGGAGTGCGCACACACAGGTGAAAGTGGGTGGGCATGATGGCCACGGCGTAGATTTCCCAGCCGTGCATCTCGGCGACCTCCCCAAGCGTCTCCCAAAAGGCAACCCTCGCTCCCTCAGTAGCGAAGATCGGATGCTTGTAGTTGCCCCGGCTATAGACGTGGTAGGGCTTCTCGGTGCTGATGGGACGTGGCTTGCGTGGCATGCAGCAAGTCTCCGGCATCCCCCCGCCGTATCCAGCGCAGTGAATCCCTAGTCCCCGTTGCGGAAACCCCCCCAGCCACCCAAGGGGTCAGGCCGTACGTACGCTCTGTCGGCGTACGAACGGCCTGACCCTCTTTAGGCGGAGGGGGTTTCGGTGAAGCCCCCGATGAGGAAGGTTTTCGAGCGGGGTAGCCAGGCGTAGTGCACGGTTAGGTCGATGTCGTTGCGCCGGCCCTGCAGGGTGTATCGGTGCTTCAACGCCACCCGCCGGCCCCGGTGTAGCACCACCCGGTCCGTCCCTGTTAAGGACTGCCGCACCGCCTCGAGCTTGGGCCCCTCTTCGGGGTCAATCACCGGGCCGGGCTCCCCGCTGACCTCTAGTTCGACCATCAGTCGTATAAGCAGTTCGGTCTCGTCAAAGGCACAGCCCAGAGCGTCCTCCAGCGCCGAGTCACCGATGGTCAACCGCTCGCAGCGCCCCACCCGGTGTCCCTCCTGCAGGAACTCCAGCAGGTCGAGGCCGTCGGTGTGCCGGGGTTGGGGGCGGCGGACCTTCCAGCCGTCGCCTAGGGCAGCCACCAAAGCGTTGAACACCGCCCGGTCCCCCTTCCGGAAATGCGCCAGCACCGACTTATCCTTAGGGTAATCCTGGAAGACCAGGTCCCCGTGCAGCTCCGGCCCTCCCACTCGCAAGGGAAGGGTAACCTCGGGGTCGAGGAAGAGGTTGGCTAAGGCCGGGTTGGTCTGGGTTTCACGAGCCAACCGGTCGGCGGCCTCGGCGAGGGTCAGGGTGGAGTCGATGTGGCGGGTCAGTAGGGTACGTGTGTTCATGGAAAGCGAAGGTGCTGCATAGATAGGGCTCCCCCTCCGCGAAAAACTGCGATGGCGCTTCAACGGGCAAAAAGGCCCTCCAATGAGGAAATCCCTTCCTCGTGAAAACAGCCAGCAGGGTAGCCAGGATGATCACCCTTGGCTGACCGTCGCAGGGACGGCGAGCCGCGGATGTGTCATAACAAGCGAGTTTAGTGTATTATGCAATAAAAATCCGCCGTTTCTCTCACAGGGCGTACGCTACCATCCGACGCTCAATCCGACCATCGGGGTGGAAGTCCACCAGTGCGAAGGCCGGGGGGAAGTCCCGGTCCAGTACCCCGTCCCCCTTCCACCAGTTGCCCGAGACGGCCCCGCTGTTGAGGTGGGTCACTCCGAGGTAGTCGACCGAGTCGACATAGTGGATGTGCCCGCTTAGCACCGCCTTGGCCCGGGGGAATCGCCTTAACAAGTCCGTCACCTCCTTCAGGTCTACCTGCAGGTCGCCCCTCGGGAACCCCCACTTCTCGCGTGGGCTGCGGTTGACCATCCACATCCAGGCCCCGACCGATTGGATGGGCACGTGGCAGCACAGCGCGGCATGCTCCCCTTCGCCGAGACCCGTCAGTTCCTTCTCCATCCAAGCCATCTGTTCCGCGCCGAAGGCGTAGCTACCGCCCGCTGTGCTGTCGCACATCAAGAATTTCCACCCACCGATCCGCACCGCGTGCCACTGGGCGGGCATGCCGAGCACACGAATGGACTCCGCCCTCCCGCCCTGGGCCAGGCCAGCGTGGTTGGCGTGATGGGGCTCGTCGGACTTCGGGGGCGTCCATAGGTCGTGGTTCCCGATGCAGGAATGGATGGGCAGGGGGCAGTCCTTCGTCGCCTCGCGCCAAGCTCGCCACTGTGGCTCTACCGCCGCCAAGGTCGAACCGTCCAGTTTCCTAAAACTGTCCCCCGTGTTAAGAATCGCCACCGCACCCGCCTCCCGGGCGGCCTTTAGGCAGTACGCCAATCCTTTGCGCGCCACTGGTGTGTCGTCCAGATGGATGTCCGTGAGATGCGCCACGCGGAGGGACTTCCCCGCGGGTGTCGCGCCCGCCGCCTCTGGCGTCAGCAACCCAGCTGTCCCAGTGGCAAGCCCGAGGGCAGTCAGACCCTTCAGAAATTCACGTCGATGGCTCATGGTCGTCTGGACAACCCCCTGTGCTGCATGGTTCCGCGACCCTTGCGAAACAACCGCCTCCCCCTACTGTCCCAGCCTTACCCCAAAGTCATGGCCAATCCTTTCCGCTATCGGTGCGCCTTCCTCTGCCTTCTCGCCAGCCTCGTCTCCGGTCTCGCCCCCTTGTCCGCCAAGAGCCCCTCCGGGGCCCAGCCTGTCATTCTCACTGAGCAAGGCACCGCCCTCGAGGCCCGGTATGCTGGCCAGCTAGCCCAGCTTGTCGCCGCCATCAAGCGTGAGCTGCCGACCCTCGACGTCGAATCCCTTAACCGTCTCGCCGCCCTGGGTGACCGTGTGGCTAGAGCGACCGCCGCCGAGGCCGCGGCGCGCAAGGGACTGGATGACATCTCAGCCGCCAAGGGTCTCGTCGACCATGCCAAGGGTAAGTGGATCGGCGGCGCTGATAAGGGTATCGCCCAGGCTCAAGCCGCCTTGGCCAAGGCTACGTCCGACACCGCTCGCGCCTCCGCCCAAGCCGATCTCATCAAGTGGCAGGCCAATCGCGGTGAGGGCATCCAAGCCCTCGCCGAGCGTCAGGCGGCCTACGACAAGGTCAGAGCCGACGAGCCTCGCCTCAAGGCTGCGGTTGAGGCCGCTGAGTCCGAGATCGCCCAGGCCCGCTCTGCCCAGTCCGCCGCCGCCAAGTCCTTGCTCGCCCAGACCGAGCCCTTGCTCGCCGCTAACCGGCTCGATGCTCAGCTTACGCTCGCCGCGGTGTTGGCCGACGCCACCCCGCGCCGCCTCGCCGCCTATTCCCAGCAGGGCGCCGCGCAGGCCGCGCTGGTCGACCGCCTCCTCGCCGAACCCGCCGTGCTCCACGAGATGCTCGTAGCTGGTGGCGCCAAGTTTGGCGAGTGGCCCCGTGCACTCGAGATACTCGAGGCTATCCGTAAGGCTAGCCCCCGCGCGTCTGAGGGTGTCACTCGCCGACTCGCCCTCGCTGTCGCGCTCGAGCACGCCCGCCCCATCGCCCAGAACAACGCCGTCTCACGGGTCGACGGGCCCGCGGTGGTCGATCCCGTCGCGCGCTACCAGCACTACGAGAAGGCCTTCCTCGCGGGCGAGCTCGACCCCGCCTTCGCCAGCCTCGGCATCTGGGAGCTGCGCATGGCCGTCAACTGCGATGCACCCGACGAGATCCTCGCTTGGGGTCGTGAGATGCTTCGCATCTACCGACCCGACTTCGCCGCGCTGCCCGACGCCGGCTGGCGCTACGTGATGCTCGTCCGTACCGATGTCCGTTACGGCTCTCAGAACGTGAAGGACGACATCCCCACTCTCCAGCAGTACCAGAATATCCCGCTCAACGGTGGCGTCTGCGGCCGCCGCGCTTTCTTTGGTCGCTTCATCCTCCGCGCTCACGGCATCCCCACTTGGGGCGTCACCCAGCCCAAGCACGCCGCCCTCAGTCACTGGACGCCTAAGGGTTGGGTGGTCAACCTTGGCGCCGGCTTCCATGTCAGCTGGTGGGACAAAGATGAGTCGGTCAGGGGCGGCACCGACTTCCTCCTCGAGACTCAGGCCCGCGCCCATGGTGAGGCTTATCTTCGTGTCCTCCGCGCCCAATGGATCAGCCGTATCCTCAGCGAGACCGCTCGCAACGACCGCAAGAAAATCGCTGGCGGTTCCTGGTCCAACCTTGCCCACCACCAGACCGCGCTCCTCGCCGCGACCGCTGTCACTCTTGGACCCCTTGGACAAGAGTTTGCGGAGGCCAATGAGCCCCAGGGCAAGGCTAAGCCCGCCAGCGCCGTCCAGTTGTCGGCTTCCGACAAAGCCATCGTCGCCCGCGGCTCAACCCTCGTCATCCCCGCTGCCGCCGGCGAGCGCGTCGCTGGCCAGGTCTCCGTCATGCCCAGCCACGGTGGAGGCTTCCAAGTTCTTTGCTCCGCTGGCCACAAGGCAACCTACGCCGTCGAGGTGCCGTCCGCCGGCAAGTACACCCTCGCCGCACGTGTCTCCACCCTTCAAGCCAAGCAGCGCATCCTTGTCACAACCCCCGGAGCGACGGCGCCCGTCACGGTCAACGTGCCCCACACCGTGGGCCTCTGGGGCTCAACCCCGCCCGTCGAAATCACCCTGACCGCCGGCAGGAATATCATCCAGTTCGAGTTCCCCTCCGATAACCGTGGAGTCACCCTCAAGGAACTCAC
>JBFZFD010000168.1:0-9172 GCA_041306485.1 Opitutia bacterium
AGGTCGCCGCGAGAAGGCCAGCCAGCGCCAGCAACGAGGTCATGGTCATCAGACAGGCCTCCCCGCCCCCTGTTGCGATGAAAAAAACCTGTAACCTGCAGCCCTTTCCCCTGTAAAGAAGCCTACCCCATGAAGCCTTCCTTTGTCCTGCCTAGACTGGCTCGAGCCCTACTTGTGATCGCGGCCCCTGCTTTCCTCGCCGCTCAGTCGGCCAAGCCTGTCGCCGAGTCGCCCCTCGTCGGATCCGACCCCAAGGCCCGCCTTGTCGAGGTCAGCGCCGACCTGCGCGGCGCGAAGGAGCTCCATCTCGTGGCGCACGACGGCGGCAACCAGAACTGCGACTGGGCCAACTGGATCGAGCCCGTCCTGGTGATGGCCGACGGTTCCACCCGCCCCCTCACCTCGCTGAGTTGGAAGTCCGCTCAGGCCGCCCACGGCAAGGTCCTTGTCGGCAAAAACAACCAGGGCGGCCCCCTTTCTGTCGCAGGCAAGGTCTATGCCGACGGCATCGGCACCCACGCCGAGTCCCTCATCTCCTACGACTTGCCCGTGGGCGTGGTCGGCTTCCGCTCTAAGGTGGCGATTGACGATGGCGGTGCGGTGCGCCTCGGACTTCCGAGTGAGGCCGGCGTCCGCTTCCGCGTCCACACCCAGCGCCCGCGTCAGCCAGGCCAGCTGGTGGACACCGGGGACGCGCTCGTGCCTTCTGAGCTCTTCGTGGTTCCCGAGGGACTCGAGGTCACAGTCTGGGCTACGACTCCGATGTTGAACAATCCGACCAACATCGACTTCGATGAGCGGGGCCGGCTGTTCGTTGCTGAGGGCGTCAACTACCGATCCAAGGGTAACCGACGTCCCGAGGGCGACCGCATCGTCGTCCTCGAGGACACCGATGGCGATGGTAAGGCCGACAAGTCCTCGGTCTTCGTCCAGGAGCCTTTCCTCGCCTCACCCCTGGGCGTGGCCGCCATCGACGGGAAAATCGTCGTCGCCCAGCCCCCCGACCTGCTTGTCTATCACGACACTAATCGCGATGGGCGCTTCGACTCCGCCACCGAGCGCCGCGAGGTTCTGCTCAGCGGCTTCGCCGGCCGGCAGCATGATCACAGCCTCCACAGTGTCACTGTCGGCCCCGACGGCCGATGGATCTTCAACTTCGGCAACTGCGGCGCCGAGTTCAAGGACCGCGACGGTAAGGTCTTCCGCGTCGGCAGCCCCTACATGACTCAGAAGATGGCCGGCCTGCGCAGCGACGACGGCAATGTTTGGCTCGGCGGCGCCACCATCAGTATGAACCCCGACGGCACCGGCGCCCGCATCCTCGGCCACAACTACCGCAACAGTTACGAGCAGGCTGTCACCTCCTTCGGCGACCTCTTCCAGTCTGACAACGACGACCCGCCTGCCTGCCGCGTCACCCACATCCTCGAGGGCGGCAACGCCGGCTTTGCCTCGGCCGATGGTAAGCGCACATGGGAGGCCGACCGCCGGCCCGGTCAAGACACTCCCACCGCCCAGTGGCGCCAGGAAGACCCCGGCACCATGCCAGCGGGCGATGTCTACGGCGGTGGCTCGCCGACCGGCGTCGCCTTCTACGAGAACGGTGCCCTCGGCGACAAATGGTCCGGTCTGCTCCTCGCCTGCGAGGCTGGCAAGAACGTCATCTTCGGCTACTTGCCCAAGCCCGATGGCGCCGGCTTCCGCCTCGAGCGCCTCGACTTCATCACTTCTAATCGTGAGCGCGAGTGGGCCGGCTCCGACTTCCTTGGCGGCCGCCCGACCGGCGAATTGAAGACCCTCTTCCGCCCGGCCGACGTGGCCGTCGGGCCCGACGGCGCAATCTACTTCGCCGACTGGTTCGACCCCGGCGTGGGCGGGCACGGCACGCGCGACAACCGCCTCGCTGGCACCATCTACCGACTCGCCCCCAAGGGCTTCAAGCCAGTCGTCCCCAAGATTGACCTCGATACGCTCGATGGACAATTGCTCGCCCTTCGCAGCCCCGCCCCCAATGTCCGCGGCGCCGCCTTTCACCGCCTGAAGGTCCGCGGCGAGTTGGCCGTACCCGCCGTAGCCGCCTTGTTGCGCGACACCAACCCGTATGTCGCCGCTCGCGCGATCTTCTTGCTCGCCCAGCTCGGCGACAAGGGCGCTGCACTTGTCCGCCAAGAGCTCGTGGCTTCGGCCGACGATACCCGTCGCCTTGTCGCCTTCCGCGCCCTCCGCGCTGCCGGGATCGATGTCCTGTCCAACTGCGCCCGCCTCGCCAAGGATCCCTCGCCAGCCGTCCGACGTGAGGTCGCCCTCGCCCTTCGCGCCTTCCCCGCCACCGACGCGTTGCCCATCCTCGCTGAGGTTGCCCGTCGTCACGACGGCAAAGACCGCGCCTACCTCGAGGCCATCGGCCTCGGTGCCACTGGCCGCGAGACTGAGCTTTGGTCTTTGCTAGCCAAGGATGCCGGAGCCGATGCCTCCTCCTGGAGTCCGGCCTTTGTCGACCTCACCTGGCGTCTCCATCCCCCGCAGTCCGTGCCAGGCGTCCTCGCCCGTATTCGCTCCGGCAAGCTTGACGCCGCGGCCGTTCGCCGCGCCCTCACCGGCCTCGCCTTCACCCGCAGCGTCTCGGCCGTCCATGCCATGGTTGAACTGGCCTCCGACGCCGCCTTCGCTCAGCGCGACCTCGCCAAGTGGTGGCTGATGAACCGCAAGGGTAACTCTTGGCGCGAGTTCAAGGTCGACGAGCTCCTGACCCAGCGCGGGCTCTTCGATCCCGCCAAGGCCACCTTCTCGGCCGCCGAGCTCCCTCCCGTCGCCCCTGGTGCCGCCAAACTCGGTGCGGTCGAGTCTATCGCCCGACTCGCTGGCGACCCGGCCAAGGGCAAGGTTCGCGCCGCTGTCTGCCTCGCCTGCCATAAGCTCGGCGACCAAGGCATGGAGTATGGTCCCGACCTCACCGCCTACGGCCGCAACCAGTCCCGTGAGAATGTCATCCTCGGTATCGCCCACCCTGATGCCGAGATTTCGCACGGTTACGAGGGCTGGCGCCTCGTCACCACCGAGGGCGTCGTCATCAACGGTATCGTCCTTTCCCAGTCCGACCCCGTCATCGTCAAGTCTATGGGTGGCCTCGTCCAAACCGTGCCCCGCTCCCGCATTAAGGAACTCGCCCCCCTTCGCCGATCCTTGATGTTCCATCCCTCCCAGATGGGCCTCGATGACCAAGCTGTGGCCGACCTTGCCGCCTACCTAAAGTCCCTCTGACCGGGAACCCTCGCCTCTGGCGGGGTGTCCTACTTCAGTGCCCCTGACCCGAGGAATCCCTCTACTCGCTACAGCGTTCGCCACCGCGTTTGCCGCAGCGGCCGAGCCCGAGGCCACCTCAGCACAGGTCGAGTTTTTCGAGCGAGAGGTGCGTCCCGTTCTTGCCGAGCATTGCTACGGCTGTCACGGGCCCGAGAAGCAGAAGTCCGGACTCCGACTCGACTCGCGCGCCTTCGTGCTCAAGGGGGGCGAGGGCGGCCCCGTCGTCGTCCATGGTAAGCCTGAGGAGAGCCGTCTCATTTGGGCCATCAACCACGCGCACGGCGATAAGGTCGAGCCCATGCCCGGGGATGACGAGAAACTCCCTCCCGCCGCCCTCGCTGCGCTCACGGAATGGGTTCGCCAAGGTCTACCTTGGCCGAAGGAGGTTGGGCCCACCCTTACTGATCCCAAACTTCACTGGGCCTATCAGTCGGTTGGAAATCCGCCACTGCCCAAGGTGAAGGATGGCTCACGGGCTCGTGCTCCTCTCGATCGCTTCCTGCTCTCGGCTTTAGAGAAGCAAGGCCTCGGTTTTGCGCCCGAGGCCCCGCGCGAAGTTCAGGTCCGCCGGCTCTACCTCACCCTTTGGGGACTCGCACCAACCGAGGCCGAGGTCAGTGCCTTCATGGCGGATACCTCGCCTAACGCTTACGAGCTTCTCGTTGATCGATTGATGGCTGCGCCCCACTTCGGAGAGCGCTGGGGGCGTCACTGGCTCGATGTGGCGCGTTACTCCGACACCAAGGGCTACGTCTTCGAAGAGGAGCGCCGCTACCCTTACGCCTACACCTACCGCGACTGGGTCGTTGACGCCTTCAATCGCGACCTACCCTACGACCGCTTCCTTCAACTACAAATCGCCGCCGATCGATTAGTGAAGGGCGATGATAATCGCGACCTCGCCGCCATGGGTTTCCTCACCCTCGGACGTCGCTTCCTTAACAACACGCATGACATCATCGACGACCGCATTGATGTCGTGATGCGTGGCACCCAGGCCATCACTCTTTCCTGCGCGCGTTGCCACGACCACAAGACCGACCCTTTCCCCGCCACCGACTACTACGCACTTCACGCTATCTTCGCCTCCAGCGCAGAGCTCCCCGAGAAGCCCCTGCTCAAACCCTTCCAGCCCACCCCCGAGACCGTCCGCTTCGAGCGCGAACTCGCCGAGAAGGAGGCTAAGATCCCTACCTTCCGGGCTGCCCGCCTCGACGAGACCCTCGCGCCCGCCAAGACGGCCCTCTACCTCGGTCTCCTGCGCCGCGGCCTCCGCGAGCCCAAGGCCGACCTCGACCAAGAGGCTAAGCGCCTCGCCCTTTATCCCGTCGTGCTCGCCGCCTGGAAGACCACGCTCACGCCTTCGCTCACCCTTGAGCATCCCCTCTGGGGCGCTTGGACCGCTGTCGCTCGCGCGCCCGACGCCGAGTTCCCGACCCGCCTCGCCGCCGCGCTCGCTAATCCCGCCATCGACCCCGCTCTCCGCTCCACCCTCGCTGCCCAGCCGCCCAAGTCAGCGGCCGAGCTCGATCGCACCCTCGCCGAGCTGCTCGCTAAGGGGCGCACCTTCCCCGACAAGTCAGCAGTTGCCGCCGCACCCTGGCATCACCCCAAGGGCCCGCGCACAATCGCACCCGACCAGCTCGTCGGCACCTACAGCACGGCCGACATCGGTAAACACCGCGCCCTCCAGCGTGAGGTCGAGGCCTTCAAGGCGACCAGTCCTCATAGCCCGCCCCGCGCCATGGTGCTCGTTGAGGGCAAGCCTCGCGACGGCAAGGTCCTCCTCCGCGGTAACCCGAACCGCCCCGGCAAGGAAGTCCCCCGTCGCTACGTGGAACTACTCACCCCTCCCGGCACCAAGCCCTTCACCGATGGTAGTGGCCGGCTCGAGCTTGCCCGCGCGCTCACCGCACCGGACAACCCGCTGACGGCTCGCGTGATGGTCAATCGCGTCTTTAATCAGGTATTCGGACAATCCCTCGTCGAGACGCCCAGTGATTTCGGTATCCGCACCCCCGCCCCGCGACACCCCGAGCTCCTCGACCATCTCGCCCACGACTTCGTCGCCCAGGGCTGGTCCATCAAGAAGCTGATTCGCTCGATGGTAGTCTCCTCGGCTTTTCGTCAGTCCTCCGCCTTGTCCAGGGCAGGCCTGGCCAGGGATCCAGGCAATGAGCTCCTCTGGCGGATGAATCGCAGCCGGCTCGATTTCGAGTCAATGCGCGATAGCATGCTGCGGATGGCGGGTCGGCTGGATGGTAAAACGGGCGGTCAGCCATTCGACCTCGCCGAAGATTTCGGTGCGCCCCGCCGCACCGTCTATGCCTTCATCGAGCGGCAAAATCTTCCCGCCTTCTTCCGTACTTTCGATTTTGCCAACCCCGACTTCCATGTGGCCAAGCGCAACGTGACCACCACCCCCCAGCAGGCCCTCTGGCTCCTCAACCATCCCTTCGTGCGCGACATGGCCGACCGTCTCGCGGCGTCCACCGCCGCCCAGCCTGCCCCCGCCGCGCGCGTCCGTACTCTCTATCGAGCCACTCTCTCGCGTGCGCCCACGTCCGAGGAACTCTCCCTCGCCTTGTCCTTCACCCGCGACTTCGCCGCCTCGCCCCCGCCCTCCCGCTGGCGTCTCGGTACGGGTTCCTGGGATCCCGCCTCGCGCAAGGTCACCTTCACCGAGATGACTCACCGCAAGGATGGCCGCGTCTCGCCCGCTACTCAGTTCCCCGCGCCCGTCTTCGGTCATGCCTTCCTCTCTGCCCAAGGGGGACATCCCGGCGACAGCGCAGCCACCGCTGTTATCCGCCGCTGGCAAACCGGCCCGGCGGCAACCGCTCGCATCGAGGGTACGCTCCATGTTCCCTCCGGGACCAGCCAAGGCGTCCGTGCCCGTCTGGTGTCTTCCCGCTCCGGCCTACTCGGTGAATGGACCGCCAAGGGCGGCGCTCCCGCAGTCGAGGTCGCCCTTTCCAAGGTCACGCTCGCCCCGGGCGAGACCCTTGATTTCATCGTGGATGATTGGAACGGTCCCAACAGCGACTCCTTCTCGTGGTCTCCCCTGATCCGAGATGCCAGCACGGGTGAGCTGCTCGCCTCCGCCGCGGCCGACTTCGCCCGGCCCGCCGTCGCACCCCAAGATGCCTGGTCTGCGCTCGCCCAGGTCCTCCTGCAGTCCAACGAGTTTAACTTCGCCGACTAACATGACCCCACGCGAGCTCATCCAAGACAGCCGTCGCGAGTTTCTCCGCAAGTGCGGCATGGGCCTCGGCGCCCTCGCCATGGCCACCCTGCTCCAGCAGGACCTCCGCGGCGCCTCGGTCAAGGTCGACTCGCTCCACCCGCTCGCCCCGCGCCGCCCCCCGCTCCCCGCCAAAGCCAAGCGCGTCATCCACATCTTCGCCAACGGCGGGCCCTCCCACCTCGACACCTTCGATCGCAAGGTCTCCCTTGATCAGTATCATGGCAAGACCTTGCCCGGGGATTACATCCCAACCGAGCGCAAGACCGGAGCCGCCTTCCGCTCTCCCTTTAACTTCCGCCGTTATGGCCGTTCCGGCTTAGAGGTCAGCGAACTTTTTGAGAAGACCGCCGCCTTCGCTGACGACCTCTGCGTCATCCGCTCCATGCGTGCGGATGTGCCCAACCATGAGCCGTCGCTTCTCCTGATGAACTGCGGGGACGCTCGGCAACCCCGGCCCTCCTTAGGGTCCTGGGTTACCTACGGGCTCGGCACCGAGAATCAGAATCTCCCCGCCTTCATCACCCTTTGCCCTGGCGGCTTCCCCATCCAAGAGACTCAAAACTGGCAGTGTGGTTTCTTGCCTGGCGTCTACCAGGGCACCTACGTCGACTCGTCCAAGCGCACCGTTGAGGAGCTCGTCGAAAACATCCGCAACGGCGGCGTCTCACGTCCCGCCCAGCGCGCCCAGCTCGACCTACTCGCCAAGCTCAACCGTGCCCACCAGGCCCGTCGCCCCCAAGACGCCGCGCTCGAAGCCCGCACCCACTCCTTCGAGATGGCCTACCGCATGCAGCTCGAGGCGACCGATGCCTTTGATGTCAGCCGCGAGCCGGCCCATGTGCGCGCGCTCTACGGCGACACCACCCACGGGCGGCAATTCCTCATTGCCCGCCGCCTGGCCGAGCGCGGTGTCCGTTTCATTCAGCTTTGGCACGGGGCGGGGCAGCCATGGGACAGTCATGACGATCTCGAGAAGCAGCATCGTAATCTCGCCCGTGAGAGCGACCAGCCCATTGCCGCTCTTCTTGCTGACCTTAAGCAGCGCGGTATGCTCGACGAGACCTTGGTCATCTGGGGTGGCGAGTTCGGCCGCACCCCCACCGTCGAGCTGCCCACTCCGGGCTCCAATCAAGGTAAGATCAACGGCCGTGACCACAACCACCACGGCTTCACCATGTGGCTGGCGGGCGGCGGCGTGCGCGCTGGCCACATCCACGGCGCCACCGACGAGTTCGGCTTCAAGGCGGTGAAGGACCCCGTGCACGTCCACGACCTCCACGCCACCCTGCTGCGGCTGCTCGGCTTTGATCATGAGGCCTTCACCTTCCGCCATGCTGGACGTGACTATCGCCTTACCGACGTCCATGGTAACGTCATGCGCGACCTCATCGCCTGAGGCTCAGTTTGTCGGTTGCGAACGTTTTGGATTCAGCCTAGTCTAGCAGCATGCGATTCTTGATCTTCGTCCTCGCCGTCTCCGTCAGCGCCCATGCTGCTCCTGATCTCGATTTCACCGGGCTGGAGGATGACCGCATCGGCGCCACCAAGTTGGCCGCGTGGTGCCAGTTGATTGGTGTGCCCGCCCGTCAGGCCGAGAATCAACCTGGGGCGGTCTCCCTGACCGCTGACAAGTTGACCGTCATGCCCAAGTTGACCAAGCCCTCGGTCGATCGCCTCATCGTCTACAACTTCTACGAGGGCAAGCCCGGCAACCGCGAGAACGCTGCCCTCCGTCTCCTCGTGGCTAAGATTAATCGCGAGTACAACGTCTGCACCCTCTACGTAGACTCCGACGGTGACCTGTGCTTCCAGTACAATCTGACCTTCGACGACCGCCTCTCCGAGCGGCTCTTCCGCCGCCACGTCGAGCACGTCAACGCGACCGCGCTCCAGATCCTCCAGCGCCACGAGGAGGAGTTCGCCCCCTTCCTCGCCGAGTGAGGCCGCTCAGGGGACGCGCTTTTCGCGTTTGATGTGTTGGAGCCTCACCCAGGTGAGACGTCCCACCGGCTGCCCGTCGCGGTAGGTCCGCGTGCGCACGGCGTCCGCGCCCACGGGCACGGCGAGGGGCCCGGTTGCCTTGGGGTAGGTGGCGTCGGGCTCGGTGTCGTCGAAGCAGTAATGGATATCCAGGCCCGGTATCTCCGCGGTTAGGGTTAGCGTCTTGCCGTCCTTCGATAGGCTTATCGCCGGGTCGTAGATTGATCGGGCATAGTGCCAGCCGCGCCGGTCGAAGACCGTGAACTGACGCTCGACCCTAGCGACGAATCCAGGCCAGCCAGCCAGCCGGGCCTTGTCGTCAAGGGCTGGGCTCCAGCCCTCCTCGGCGATGGCCCACGTGCGGGGCCAAGTCATGTACTGTAGGTGGCGGAAACTGGCGATCTCCTCGGTCCAGATATTGCCTTGCACGCCGAGTAGGCGGGCCGGGTCGATCTCCTTGGGTAGGCTTGGGTCGAGCAAGTAGGTGTCCCTCAGCCGGGCCATCCCATAAGTCGTGGGCTCAATCTCGGGGTGACCTTGGTAAAGGTCGAGGTAGTAGCCGGGACTTGGGCTCATCACCACGTCGCGCCCCATCCGGGCGGCCGCGATGCCGCCGTTCTTACCCTGCCACGACATCACGCT
>JBFZFD010000169.1:0-16983 GCA_041306485.1 Opitutia bacterium
GTGGCTGCATGCAAGCCGTCGGCCTGCCCCGTGCGATCGGCTACCCAGAGGCCGAGGAAGATTGGGCCCATGTGGGCCACTGAGCTCCAGCTGACCAACTGCTTGAGGTCGCGTTGTGCGAGGCAGATGATCCCGACCAGCACGGTGTTGCCCAGAGCCAGCCATAGCAGTAAGTCGGACCAGGCACCGAGGCGCCCGATGCAGAAGGTGGCGATGATGGCTAAGCCGAACTTCTTCAACGCCCCCGCATGCAGCATGGCAGCGGGACTAGGTGCCGCCGAGTAGCCGGGTGCCGCCCAGGAATGGAAGGGGAAGAGGGACACCAGCGTGCCAAAGCCAAGGAGGATGAGGCCGACCGCCGAAGGCTCTGCGTGCGAGGGTTGGAACTGACAGAGAATCAGGCCAGCGAGGCCGACCATCGCGCCGAGCGTCAGGTAGATGGCCATCTGCATGGCGGCGGCGCGGCGACCATCCCCGCCCCAGAAGAGGGTTAGGACGAAGGTGGGGATGAGCGCGAACTCATGGTAGACGAAGGCCGCGAGGATGCCAGCGGGAGTCGACAGCGGCGAGGCGAAGGCTCCGAGGGTGCCACTCCAGAGGATGAGGACCAAGCCGAGATAGGCATGGGGCATCTCCACGGTGCTGAGCTGTCGCAGCGCCCGGTGGAGGGCAGCCGCACCAACCACGACGCTCATGCCGAAGAGGGCCGCGCCCATCGGCTCGAGCAGGAAGCCGCCGATGGGGCTGGCGCCGCCGAGTCGCCCCTCGGTGACGAGGAAGCCGAGTTGAAGGAGGGCAGGAAGCGCGGCGAGGTTGGCCAGGATGATTTGCCAGGCGGGCTCGAGGAAGCGCCCGAGCAGGAGGAGCAGAGCTCCGGCGGCCAACGGCGCGAAGACGGCGGCGTCGAGCAGGGAACCAGAAGGAAGGTCGGTGAAGGGCATGTCAGAGGACGCCGAGGAGGAGCGCTGCGATGAGGAAGATGCCGATCACGAACCAGGCCGCGGTGGCCCGGGTAGATCCGCCGTGGAAGAGGCGTCGCGAGGCGGCGCCGAGTAAGGCGGGGATGCCGCCGGCGAGGACTTTGCCAGCGAGCCCGTTGATCACTGCGAGGTCGAGGAAGGCGATGACCTCGGCGGCGGGCTGCTGGACCTTGGCAATCCACCAGCCATAAGCCTCGTCCATCCAGCGTCGCTCGAGCACGCGGTAGGCGGCGGGTGCGGCGTCGCGCAGGGCGTCGCCTTCGGAACGACCGTAGAACCAGAGGGCACCGAGCAGGCCGAAGAGCAGGGAGCCGAGGCCGACGAGTGAAGCGGCGCTGAGATGGAACTCCATCGGCTGAGGCAGAGGGAGGGCAGAGGCGGCGGGCAGGCCAAGGTAGGTACCCGCGATGATGCTGTAGCCAAGCCCGAGCACGACGAGGGGGAGCGTCATCGTCCAAGGGGACTCATGAGCCGACCGTGACTCCTCGGAGCGGGGGCTTCCGAGGAAGACGAGCCGCAGCATGCGACCGCTGTAGAGGCAGGTGGCGAGGGCAGCGAGGCCGAGCAGGGCGAAGGCGCCGAGGTTGGTGCCGTGGGCGGCCTCGAGGATGGCGTCCTTGGAGTACCAGCCAGCGAGGAAGGGCAGGGCGCAGTTGGAGAGCGTTGCGGCGAGGAAGGCGGCGAAGGTCAGGCGCATGCGGGAGGCAAGCCCGCCCATCAGAAGCATGTCCTGGGTGTGGTGGCAGCCGTGAATGACGGAGCCAGCACCAAGGAAGAGCGTCGCCTTGAAGAAGGCGTGCATGGCCATGTGCAGCAAGGCGAGGTCAGGACGCCCGAGGCCGATTGCCGCGCCCATGATGCCAAGGTGGGCGAGGGTCGAGTAGGCGAGCGACTTCTTGATGTCGGTCTGGGCGAGGGCGCAGAGGCCGGCTAGCGCGGCCAAGGTGGCGCCCGACCAAAGGCAGAGCTGGAGGACTTCGGGCGCGAGGAGGAAGTCGATCCGCGCCATCAGGAAGACACCAGCGGCGACCATCGTCGCTGCGTGAATCAACGCGGAGACAGGAGTAGGACCAGCCATCGCGTCGGTCAACCAGACATGGAGGGGGAACTGCGCGGACTTGCCGATGAAGCCGCAGAGGAGGAGGAAGCCGAGCAGGGCGGGCGCGGGCTTGGCGGACGCGGCTGCCTCCAAGCCGGTGAAGTCGGCGACCCCGTAGGTCGCCAAGCAAGCCGCGATACCGAGGATGAAGCCCAGGTCACCGATGCGATTGGCGATGAAGGCCTTGTTGGCGGCGGGAGGGGCGAAGTCGGTGCCGTAGTAGTGCGAGATGAGCAGGTAGGAGCAGAAGCCGACCAGTTCCCAGAAGGCGAAGGTCATGAGCAAGCCGTCCGCAAGGACGATACCCAGGATGGCGAACATGAAGAGCGAGAGACCCGCAAAGAAGCGGCCGCGTGCGTCGTCTTCGCGCATGTAGCCCCAGGAGAACAGATGGATCCAGGCTCCGACGAAGGTCACCACGAAGAGCATCAGCGCGGCGTTGGCGTCGAGCAGGTAGCCCACGCGCAGGGGAATCTCGCCGAGCCGCCCAATTTCGGTCTGCCAGGTTAGGGACTGGCCTGGTGTGAGGCCGAGGAGGACCTTGAGAGCTAGGCCCGCAATCACGAAGGCTGTGGTGATGGAGACGATGCCAGCGATACCGCCGGCGCGGCGCAGGAGGAGGCCGCAGATTGCCGCCGAGACGAGCGGCAGGAATAGGATCCAGTGGAGCAGGGAGACGTCCATGGGTTCAGCGATCGCGCAAGGCGTCGAGGCGGTCCGTGCTCACTGTGCCGGTGCGTCGGAAGAGGGCGACAATCAGAGCGAGGCCGACGGCGACTTCGGCAGCGGCTACCGTGATGATGAAGAAGACCAGCACCGCGCCGTCCATCGTGCCGTTGAAGCGGGAGAAGGCGACGAGCGCGAGCATCGCGGCCGCGAGCATCAGCTCGAGGCACATGTAAGTCACCAGCAGGTTGCGCCGGACGAGCACGCCGACGAGCCCGATCGAGAAGACCAAGCCAGCGAGCAGGAGATGATGGGAGAGGGTGGTGGATTCCATGTCGTTGGACTCACTCCGCGGCCTTGCCGGCCTTGCCTAGGCTGACCACGCCCACGACGGCGAGGAGCAGGAGCAGGCCCGCCATCTGCAGCGGGAGCATGTACTTGGAGTAGAGGGAACGTCCGAAGGCCTTGGCGGCGGTAGCGAAGGCTTCGGGTTGTGCGGCCAGCTCGGGTGGCGTGGGGCCGGCGACCTTGGCCAGGGCTCCCTCCGGGGAGAGCAGGGCGACCACGCCGGCCGCCAGCAGGAGAAAGATGGCTGCGCCGCCGAGGGCCCTGATCCACGGGTATTTTCCCCCGGGCGGCTGAGCATCCAGCAGCATGATGATGAAGAGGAAGAGCACCATGACGGCGCCAGCGTAGACGAGCACCTGAAGCACCCCGAGGAAGTAGGCGTCGAGCAGGAAGAACTCTGCCGCGATTCCGATGAGTGCCATGATCATGCCCATGGCGGAGGTCACAGGGTTGCGACTGGCGACGAGCAGGCAGGAGGCACCGAGCGTCAGGGCCGCGAAAAAGACGAACAAGGGGTCCGGCATGGGACGAACCTAGGGGTCACCCTGTCCGATTGGAAAGGCAAAACCTAGGGTTTTCAGCCCCCGGGCCCGGAGACACGTCGGCCCAGCACGGGCTCGGTCGGGCCATTGGGCTGGATGGCGGCCTCAGGGGGCGCACTACCAGTGGCGATAGTCTCTGGAGCAGGGGATGAACCCAGCGCAACGGGCTCGACAAGGAGGCAGGCAACGGCCGCGACAATTCCCCCCACGAGCAGGAAGAGGGCCCTGCGGTGCGATGCACGCTGGCGGGAATTGGGCATGGTGGGCATCATCGGGTGGATGTGGCTGCCGGCAGCAGGGAGAGGCGTTCCGCGACCTCTGGACGTTGGGGGGATGTGAGTTGGGCTTGCTCGAGGGCGCTGCGGAGCGTCTCCGTTGCCGCGCTGACTTGGCCCAATGCCTGGGCACGTCGCAGCGTCACGGCTTGGTTACGGGGGGCGATGGTGGCCGCGGCATCGATTTGCGCGAGTCCGGCGGTGCGATCCGCTGGGTCGAGTGAGCTCAGGAGGATGGAGCCGTGCACAAGGTGTGGCCAGGCGAGACGAGGAGCACTCTCCACCGCGCGAGAGGATTCATCCCTTGCCGCGGCGAGTATCCGGGAATCATCAGGGGACTCTCGCAGCAGCAGGGCAAGCGCCTGCGCCCGGGTCGCATGCCGGGCGGCGTGAAGGGGGTTGAGGCGAAGGGAAAGGGCGAGTTGCTCCACTGTCTCTCGCAGCGATTCCTCTTCGGCCGGCTTGAGTAATACCGCGACGCCGATGGAGGTCGGCGAGAGGTCGTTGATGGTCTCTGTGGCTGGTTGGGCCAAGCGTGCGGCCTGCAGGGGCGAGAGCGCCAAGGGCGCGATAGCCAAGGGGAGCAACACCGCTGCTACGGTGAGGGTGGTGCGGCCCTTCTCCGGCCAGTCGAGCAGGGTCTCCTCCGAGCACTCCGACGCACGGTAGACGACCGCCAGCACGAGGAGGATCAAGAGGATGATACCGGGTTGGTTACCCGCGTAGTCCCAGCAGAGGGTCCAGAGCGCGGCGCCGACGCCGGCCAGCCCGCCCGCGACCATGGTGCGTCGCGACTGTTGGCGCTCGAGGCCGGATTGGTCGCCGGGTTGGGTCGCCTTGGGGTTGGCGAAGGCTGAGCGCGCGCAGGCCACGAGCACCGCGGCCAAGGGGATGCCGACTAGCCCGAGGCCGAGCAAGCCGTGCTCAGAGATAATCTGCAGGAGCAGGCTGCCGGGTCCCGCTGGGTCGGTTTGCCAGGCGTGAGGCCGAACCATCTCGAAGGACAAGGGGTAGGAGCCAGAGCCTCCCCCTAGGACGGGGTCGTTGAGTAGGCTTTGCCATGCCCCGTCCGCAAGCGGCGTCGCGCCGATCTCTTGGCTACCGCGGAAGACGCCGAGGTTAGCGAAGCGTCCCGAAGCCCAGGCGACCAAGAGGGCGAGCAACGCGAAGACTCGGAGGTCGAGGAGGCTATTCTTGCCCTTGCGCCGAAGGGCGTACCCAGCGAAAGCAGCAGCGAGGGCGAGACCAACCCAAGCCCATCCATGGTGGGTCTGGTGCAAGCCGACCAAGAGTAGCACCGCGAAGTATCCAGCGACACCCCTCAGCCAGGGACGGTGACGTGAATTGAGTGCGGCAGCCAGCGCGGGCATCAGGGCGAGCAGGAGGATGGCTGCGCTAGCACCTGGCGAGCCGAAGGCAGAGGTGAAGTGAGCGGCGTAAACTGGGTCTGGCTGGAGACCAAGCAGGGCGCGCACCTGGCCTCCTTCGCGGTCGTGGGAGCCACTTGCCATGAGGGAGGCCGGGCCGACCACGAGCAGCAGGGCGATGGCTTGGCTCCAGTTGCGACGGGCGTGGTGAAGGGTCATCCAAAATGCAGCCGCTCCGAGTAAAGCGACCACCCAGGCCTCGAGGGCGGCGCCGCGGTCGGGCGCGAGGAAGACGGCGTCGATCGCCAGCCAGCCGATAAAGGGCAGGGTGAGCCAGCCACCATGAACGAAGCGGTAGCCATGCTCGCGTCGGGTAGCGGCGGAGGCGCCATGCAGGCAGGCGGCGGCGAGGATGCACCGGGCGCCATAGACGAGGCCCTCGGCGCGGGCGCCTCCTTGGTGTAGCGCCATCAGCCAGGCACCGGTGAGAGTGAGTATCAGGACCGCTCCATCGAGGATGTCGGGCTGACTCAGACGAAATCCGAGAGAGGTGAAGGTATTCCTGAGTCGATGCCGGAGGCGTGCCATGGGGTTCAGCTGAGCGGACGGTGTCGCCGGATGACGAAGCCGGGACCTTGTCGGAGGACTTCCCCGGAGTCGAACCCTTTTGTCCAATCAGGGAAGAAGGTGTCGGCCTCGGGCTCTTGGTCGACGTGGGTCAGGAGTAGTTCGGTGCAGGCGGGCAGGCCCTCCGCATAGAGTTGGGCGCCGCCAGCGAGGAAGAGCGTCCTGCCGGGCTCGAGGGTACGTAGGGCCTCCCAGTTTGTCACGGTGGTCACTCCGGGAGAGGAGAAGCCGGATCGGCTGAGCACGACGGTTGTGCGGCCAGGCAGCGGGCGCCCGATGGACTCGTAGGTGCGACGTCCCATCACAAGCACATGGCCCATGGTCGTCTCCTTGAAGAAGGCGAAGTCCTCGGGGATGCGCCACGGCAGACGGTTGTCCTTGCCGATGCCGCGGTTGCGCGCAATCGCCGCGATGGCGATGAGGGGACGTCCTAGGTCCATGCTCAGATTGCCACCGGCGCCTTAATCGCTGGGTGCGGGTCGTAGCCCTCGACGGAGATGTCCTCGGCGCGGAAGGCGAAGAGATCGGTCACCGCGGGGTTGAGGCGGAGCGTTGGGAGAGGGCGCGTCTCGCGCGTGAGCTGTAGGTCGACCTGCTCGAGGTGGTTGAGGTAGATGTGCGCGTCGCCGAGGGTATGGACGAAGTGGCCGGGGCGTAGCCCGGTCACTTGGGCGATGAGGTGAGTGAGCAGGGCGTAGCTGGCGATGTTGAAGGGCACCCCGAGGAAGAGGTCAGCGCTGCGCTGGTAGAGCTGACAGCTGAGGCGCCCGTCGCCGGAGACATGGAATTGGAAGAGCGTGTGGCACGGGGGCAGGGCGACCTGGTCGGCCTCGCGGGGATTCCATCCGGTGACGATGTGCCGTCGGCTACCGGGGTTGGCGCGGAGGTCGTCGACGAGGCGCCGGATCTGGTCAACGCCGTCGCGCGCATAAGTGCCGTCCGGCTGAAGCGTCGCGCCGAAGTTACGCCACTGGTGACCATAGACTGGGCCGAGGTCGCCAGGCTTGCGTCCGAAGCGCGCACACTGCTCGGGTGTCGCCCACTCATCCCAGATGGTCACCTGCCGCTCGTTCAGCCACTGGTTGTCGGTATGGCCGGAGAGAAACCAGATCAGCTCCTGGATGATCGACCGGAGGTGAACCTTCTTGGTGGTGACGAGTGGAAAGCCCGCTTGGAGGTCGAAGCGCAGCTGGGCCCCAAAGATGCCAAGGGTACCCACGCCGGTCCGGTCGGAGCGGCGTTCGCCGTTGCGGCGGACGTCCCGGAGGAGGTCGAGGTACGACTGCATGCGTCCGACTATGGAGCAGCCCGCGCCCGCGGGGAAAGGGAAAAGCAGACTCCCTGGTCACCTCCCTCATTGCCATTGACCCCTGCATGGGCTTGGCTCCCCTTGTACTTCTGCCATGAGCGAGCCCCACGACCTCAACGCCATCTCCAACGACCAGTTTGCGGTGCGTAAGGAGAAGCTCGCCATCCTCCGGGAGTCGGGCGAAGACCCCTACCGTGGTACATGGGAGCAGACCCACGTGGCCTCGGCCTGTCCAGGGCTCCTGCCCGAGGGCGTCGAGGAGGGACCGGAGGTCTCCGTGGCAGGGCGCATTGTTGCCCTCCGCGTCATGGGCAAGGCCAGCTTCGTCAAGATCCTCGACCGCTCCGGGGTGGTCCAGTGCTACCTCACCCGCGACCAGCTCGGCGCACGCTATGACGAGCATTTCAAGCGCCTCGTCGACTTGGGCGACTTCATCGGTGCCCGCGGTCGCCTCTTCCGCACCAAGACCGGCGAGGTCACCATCCGGGTTTCGGCATACGGTATGGTCTCCAAGGCCCTTCGTCCTTTGCCCGAGAAGTTCCACGGCCTGTCTGACCCCGAGCAGGTCTACCGGCAGCGCTACCTCGACCTCGTGGCCAACCACGATTCCCGCCGCCGCCTCCAGGCTCGCAGCCGCATCATCGAGGCCATCCGGCGCTTCCTGTGGTCGCGCGACTTCTCCGAGGTCGAGACGCCCGCCCTGCACGCCGTCGCCGGTGGCGCTGCCGCCCGGCCCTTCCTCACGCACTTCAATGCGCTCGACTGCGATTTCTCCCTGCGCATCGCCCTCGAGCTGCACTTGAAGCGCTGCCTCGTCGGTGGGCTCGACCGCGTCTTCGAGATTGGCCGCGTCTTCCGTAACGAAGGGCTCTCCCGCAAGCACAACCCTGAGTTCACCATGCTCGAGCTCTACCAGGCTTACTCCGACTACCGGGGTATGATGGAGCTCACCCGCTCTCTCGTGCAGCACGTCTGCCGCGAGGTCCTCGGCACGACCACCGTTACCCGGGCGGAGGGCGGTGAAATCGAACTCGGCGGCGACTGGCGCGAGGTCCGTTACAAAGACCTCATCATCGATCGCACGGGCGATCCTAACTGGTTCTCCTTGGCCAAGCAGGATAAGATTGAGGCCTGCCGCCGCCTCGGCCTAGTCGAGCCCCGAGCCGACTGGGAGGATTTCGAGGTCACCAACGAGGTCTTCTCGAAGTTGATTGAGCCCAGCCTCATCCAGCCCACCTTCGTTACCCACATCCCCCGCCAGCTCTGCCCCTTGGCCAAGCTCACGCCGGATGATCCTGACACCATCGATGTCTTCGAGCTCTGCATCAACGGGCAGGAGATTGCCCCAGCCTACTCCGAGCAGAATGACCCGCTAGAGCAGCGCCGGATGCTCCAGGACCAGGCGGGCGCGGAGACCCACCGGATCGACGAAGACTTCCTCCTCGCCCTCGAGCATGGCATGCCACCTGCAGGCGGTCTTGGTATCGGCATCGACCGCTTGGTTGTCCTGCTGACCGGAGCCGCCAACATCCGCGACACCATCCTCTTCCCCACGCTCCGTCCCGAGGCGCGGGAATGACCCGCCCGCCCCGCGCGTCGCCGTGCCCTGGATCCTTCAACTCGCCCTTCGTCAGCTCTTCCCGCCGGGTAGGGTCTTTCCTGCTTTCGCAGGTGTCTCCATTTTAGGCGTCGGTCTTGGAGTGGCCTCCCTGCTCGTGGTGCAGACCGTGATGAATGGCTTCGGTGAGGAGCATCGCCTCCGCATTCGTGAGTCTTTCGGCGACGTGGTCGCACTATCCGCTGGGATGGTGGAGCAACCCGATGCCCTCGCCGCGAGGCTTGTTGCCGACCCTGCGGTACGCTCCGCGGTGCCCTACGCCGAAGGACCGGCCTTGGTTGGCTCGGGCGACTTCTCCTCCGTTGCCTTCGTCCGCGGCGTGCTCGCCTCCGACCCCGACCTCCCCGCCCGCCGCTACGTGGTGGATGGCTCGCTCGACCAGCTCGATGACGGGCGCGTCGTTCTCGGGCGCGGCCTCGCGCGCCAGCTTCGGGTTGGCGTCGGCGACCGCATCGAGCTTTGGGCGCCTGCCATGGCCGCGCGAGCCGAGCGGGGGAGGGCACCCTTTCCAGCCGAGCTCGAGGTCTGCGCTATCCTTCGCACCGGGTTCACTGAGGTCGATGACCGGGCGGCCCTCGTGCCCTTGCGCCGCTTCCGTGAACTCTGGGACCTCGGCGACCGCGCCCATGGGTTGACCCTCCGGCTGCATGACCCTTCCGGTCCTGCCGCCGAGGCCGCCGCGGCACGTCTCGAGTCGACCCACGCGGGCATTCGCTTCCGTCCATGGACCCTGATCAAGCGCGATTTCCTCGAGGCCATCCGCTTCGAGAAGACCATGCTCTTCTTCCTGATGTTCATCATCACCCTGGTCGCCTCTTTCTCCATCGGGAGCAGCCTCTTCTCTGCGGTCATTCGTCGCTCTCGTGAGATTGGCGTTCTCGCTGCCCTCGGCGCCGGACCCTCCGCCATCGCCGCAGTCTTCGCCATCCAAGGTCTCCTCATCGGCCTCCTGGGCACGCTGCTCGGCTTTGTGCTGACCTGGGGAATCCTCGCCGGCCGTGAGAGCATCCTCTCGGCCATCAACGCGCTCTTCGGCGATGGCGACCTCGTCGGCCAAGTCTACCAGTTCGGATTCGTCCCCCTGCATTACGACGCTGCGGATTTCGCCCTCGCCGCCGTCTTCACCCTCCTGACCACCGCGGTGGCCGGCTTAGTCCCCGCCCTCTGGGCGGCTCGCCGTCGCCCGACCGAGGCCATGCGCGATGCCTGACCCCGTCCTCCGCTGCGTCGGCCTACGCAAGGCCTACGCCACGCCCTCCGGCGAGCTCCCCGTCCTCCGAGGGATCGAGCTCGAGTTGGCCGCTGGCGAGATTGTCGCCATCACCGGCGAGTCAGGCGCGGGTAAGTCCACCTTGCTCCAGGTGCTCGGTGGCTTGGACCGAGCAGATGGAGGTGAGCTCTGGTGGGCGGGGAAGCGCGTGGACGGGCTGACGGGTCGTGAACTCGCGCGTCGGCGTTCTGGCACCTTGGGCTTCGTCTTCCAAAATTACCAACTGATGCCCGAGCTAGATGCCCGGGAGAATATCGCCCTTGCCGCCCGCATCGCTGGGACCTCTGGCTCGCGTGCCCTCGACGCCGCCGACCGGCTGCTCGGGGTGGTTGGGCTGTCCAGCCGCGCGCGCCACCTTCCCTCTGCACTCTCGGGAGGGGAATGTCAGCGGGTCGCGCTCGCGCGCGCCTTGGTCAACCAGCCCTCGCTGCTGCTTGCCGATGAGCCTACGGGTAATCTCGACGAATCTTCCGGGGGCTCTGTGATGGATCTCATCCTCGCCTTGGCCCGCGAGCAGGGCGCGGCGGTGTTGTTGGTCACCCACTCACCCGTCCACGCTGCTCGGGCTGGACGGCGAATGGTGCTTCGCGGCGGTGTGCTGGCCGCGGCCTGAAGTGACCCTAGGTTTGACAAACCCGCTGCTCATCGCTGGGTAGGGATTCCATGTCACACACCCTGTCCCCCGCCGACCTCAATGCCGCCCTCGCTTGGCGCTATGCCACCAAGAAGTTCGACACCCGTCGCCTTCCGGAGGCCACCTGGTCCTCGCTCTACCACGGCCTGGTCCTCGCCCCTTCCTCCTTCGGCCTCCAGCCTTGGCGCTTCCTCGTGGTCGAGGATCCCGCCGTCCGTGCCCGCCTTCGCGAGCACTCCTGGAATCAGGGTCAGGTGACCGACGCCTCCCACCTCGTCGTCTTCCTCCGTCGCATCGCCACCACCGACGCCGACATCAACCGTATGATCGGCCTCATCGGCTCGACCCGCGGCGTGCCTCTCGAGAAGCTCGAGGCCTACCGCCAGTTGATGATCGACAATGTCTCTCGCGGCAAGACTCCAGCCGAGCAGAGCGAGTGGGCTGCCCGCCAGGTCTACCTCGCGCTCGGACAGTTCATGACCGCCGCTGCCGCCATGGGTGTCGACACCTGTCCTCTCGAGGGCATCGATCCTGCCAAGTACGACGAGATCCTCGGCCTCGCCGGCTCGGGCTTCGAGACCGTCGTTGCCTGCGTGGTCGGCTACCGTGCGGCGGATGACGCCTACGCCCTGGCGGCCAAGGTGCGCTTCCCGGTCGAAGACGTTCTGCGCAAGGTCTAAGCCTCAGCGCAGCCAGCTCCCGAGGTCTTCGTCGTTGGCGATGACCTCGGGGTCGCCGTACTCGGGCGAAAGCGCTGAGCGGTAGGATTCCTCGGCGAAGCGCCGGCAATGCAGGAGCACCCGCGCTGATTGCCCAGGCGCGCGCACCAGCCGTCCGAGCGCTTGGTTGACCTTGCGCATGCCGGGCCGGATGTAGGCCAGCGCAAAGGCATCCTCCGCTCCCGCTGTCTCGAACATCCGACGTCGTGCCTCCTGCAGCGCGTTGACCTCCGGTAAGGCCGGGCCGACCACCACCGCTGCCCCGATGCGCCCACCGAGGAGGTCGATACCCTCGCCTAGGGCGCCACCGACAATCAGACAAAGCACCGAGCCAGGTCGCAGCGACTGGTCGAGGAAGCGAGCCATGCCATCGGGTCGCAGCCCCCTGGGTTGCATCGCTACCGGCACGCCGGGATCGAGTGCGCGCAGGGCTGCTGCGGCAGATTCCGCGTAGCGGTAGGAGGGGAAGAAGGCTGCCACCGGCCCATCTTGTCGGGCCAGCCGAGCAAGCGTGGCCGCAGTCAGGGGCATGTGTCGTTCGCGCGACTTAAAGCGCGTGTCGACGCGCGCGTCGATGGCCACGCGGTAGGCGCCGTGCCGCCAAGGGGCTTGAGCGATGACGCGTTGAAGCGACCCTGCCTCAAGGCCGCAATCAGCGTCGAGCGCGCCGCGCGGGCCGGGCGTACCCGAGAGGAGAAGGGACCGACCCTGGTCACGTAGCCGCTCGCCAATCGTCCGCGCGGCGCTCAGGCAATCCAGCCGTAGGCTGCCTGCCTCGGGTGACCAGAGCAGCCAACCGAGGTCACCAGCATCCAGACGCCCATGCCATTGAGGGGCGGCGCCCGCCACACGGGCGGCCGGCTCGAGCAAGGTGTCGAGGTCGAGGGGATGAGTGCCGCTCAGGACGACGAAGCGCTCGCTGAGCGCGAGGGCTTCGAGACGGTCGTCGGGGTCGACCGTGTCGGCCACAGGCAATCGTCCGAGGAAGGCTGACCAAGCATGCAGAGCATCGACCCACTCGCGCGGGGCGCGGGCGATGGCGAGAGCGTGGGCAGCGTCGATGACAGACTGGGCATTCGTGCCGAGCGAGAGGCACTCGGCCACGCGCTCGGGTAGGTTGTGGGCCTCATCAACCACGAGGACGTGCTCCGACTCATCCCATCCTGGCAACAGCTCGAGGGCCGCGCGCTGGGGGGGCGCGAAGACATAGTTGTAGTCGCAGATCACCACGTCGGCCTCCGCTGCCATCGCCTTGCTGATTAGCCAAGGCGGTACACGGGCTAAGCGGCCGAGCTGCCGGACCATGCCGAGGTCGGCGCCTGAATCCAGCAGCTTCGCCGCGTCGATGCCCGCGCGTGCCCAGTTGCGGCGAATCTCCGCGGGGTCGTCGGGCATTCCCTCGAGCTCGTGCTCCGCGCGTGGGCGAAGGACGACCGCTCGTAGTTCGCTGGCGTGAGCGAGACGGCGTAGTTCGGTCGCGACCTGGAGCTGACCAGTGCCCTTGCCTGTGAGGTAGACGAGGCGTGTGGCCCGGCCCGACCTCAGGAGCGATAGGCCGTGACGGAGCGAGGCGGAGGTCTTGCCGAAGCCAGTCGGGGCGACCAGCAGGCGCATGCCGAGCTCGGCCCCGGCATCGAGCTCGGTACCCGCTTCGAGCCATTCCGGCCGCGGCTCAGCAAAGGGTAGACGATCGGGCAGGGCGAGTAGCCGGGCGTGACTTGCCCGTCGGTTCTCGGCATGCGCGGCGATGGTCTCGGCTTGGGCGAGCAACTGCTCCTCGGCTTCCTCGGGTAGGGGGACAGACTGACGGGTACCGTGAGTCGGATCGACTAGCACGAGCGTGCCCCGCACCGAGCGCGTGCCCGGGAGTAGGCGGGCGGCATGGCAGTAGGCACCGAGTTGGAGGAAGTGGTGGGGGTGAGACTCGCGCAGTTGCCGGTCGGTCCGAGGCAGACCACCGAGGACAGTCTTAACCTCGATGATCTCGATCTCACCCGCTTTCTCTCTCCATTGGTCCGCGCGGCCGCTGATGCGGAGGGTCCAGCCCTTGGCCCGCAGCTCGGTGGCAATCGCGACCTCAAACTTCCAGCCGTCGCCGAGAGCCTCTGCCTCCTGACGTAGCGTCTCGTGCCATTGGCGTCCTGCCTCCACGCGCCAGGCCGGCGCTGAGCGCCCTGCGGCTGGTCCGGGAAGGAAGGTTGCGAAGTCCTGCGCGCTGAGGTCGATACTCCAATTCTTGGGGTCGATGCGCATCAGGGCAGGATGTAGTGGACCTCGCCCGCCGCCCATTGCTCGAGGTCTTGGGTCAGGGAAGTCACCATCGCGGTGTCAGCGACTTGAGCGTCGAGAGGCGAGGAGAGCACGCTAGCGGCGTCGGTCGCGCGCGTCCCTAACCGGCCGAGCCAGTCGGCCTCGACTGGCCAGCCGCCATCCTTGAGCAACAGCCAGAGGGCCTTCAGGTAGGCGGCGTCGGGTCTTGGTCGGGTGGCCATCGCGCCCAGGGTCTCGAGGACGATGCGGAAGGCGACGGCGGCGGATTCCGGTGGGGGCGGGTTGCGGCGGACGATGTTGCCGAGGCGACTGGCCCGCTCGAGTGCCTGCGTGCTCCGCCCGATGCCGGTGTGACGGTGAATCACCCGGTACTCCCGGATGAAGCGGTTGACGCCCCCCTTGGGCTTTTCCAGCGCAACCTCGGCCTCGTCAAAAATGTCCGGTCTCCCGTCGCCCTTCCGTGAAGCCCGGATGAGGCAGCGATGCAGCCCCTCCTCCGGCTCCAGTAGGCTGAGCAGGAGGTGGGATTCGCCGGAAGGCTCGCGCCCGAGCACGAGGCATCGGAAGGTCCCCGCTGGCATCTCAGGGCTTATCCTCGGCCTTGGGCATGATGGACCCGAAGGAGACGAGCAGGCCGATGGCCTGGGAAACCCCGAGCTCAGTCTCCCGAATCTGCGAAGGCTCCACCTGAAGGATGAAGCCTGCGGTGGGCGCGGGCGCGTTGGGCACGAAGACATTGACCACCTGCTTGCCAATCGCCTCGCTGAAGGCGGTGGGTTGCTCGTTGGTGACGAAGCCGATGGTCCAGCATCCCGGACGGGGGAACTCCACTAGCACCACGCGACGGAACATCTGCTTGTTCTGGCCGGTGAGCGCGTCGACCATCTGCTTGATTGATCCATAGAGCCCGCTCAGGCCGGGTACGCGGCCGACCAATGAGGCGAAGACGTTGTGCAGGATGCGCCCGAAGAGGCGCTTGGAGAGGAAGCCAACGATGGTCAGGAAGATGGCTGAGAAGATGGCCGAGACGACAATCACGCCTTGGCGCCATAGCCCGCTCTCAAGGGAAGGTGCGGGTTGCCCGAGGCTCCCATGGAGGAGCTCCACCCCAGCCTCGACTAGGGGCTGGGCGTAGATTCCCATGAGGTCGAGCAGGATGGAGAGGATCCAAAGCGTCAGGCCTAGGGGCAGGAGCAGGAGGAGGCCGGTGAGGAAGTTGCTCCCGAGACGGCTGAGGAAGCTGACCTTTTCCTTGGGGGATTCCATGCCACAGCCAATCCCTGTCGGGGCAGGGATGCAAGCGCGCTCGGCCCCTAGGGTTGCCTTGTGCCTGCATTGCCGCATACTGAACCCATGAGAATAGCCCTCCTCCTCCTTGCCCTCCTTCCTTCCATGGCCTCCTCGACCGAACTCGCTTATCCCAAGACCGAACCGGCCGTCTGCGAGTTCAAGGAACTGCCTGCTGCCCGCCTGATGGTAGCCCGCTCGGATGCCGGTTATTTTTCGGGTGACAACCGTCTCTTCGGGAAGCTCTTCCGCTACATCCAGTCCAACCGCATCCCGATGACCGCACCGGTCGAGGCGCGCATTGAGCCAGGAGTGATGATCTTCTACTGCGATGTCGCCTCCGCCGCCCGCGCCGACCTCAAGCCCACTGCCGAAGTCACCTTGGAGACCGTGCCGGCTCGGAGCGTCGCCGCCATTGGCATCCGTGGTAGTTACACCGAGAAGACCTACCGCGATAACCTCGCTCGCCTGCGCACTTGGCTGGCTACCCAACCCGACTATGCCGAGGCTGGCGAACCCTATGCCGTCTACTGGGATAGCCCCTTCGTGCCGGGTTTCCTCAAGCGCAGCGAGGTCCACCTCCCGGTGCGTAAGTTGTCCAAGTAAATTAGGCTCACTCCCAGGTGAGCAGCCACTCGGTCTGCGCCTTGTCGTCTGAGAGTACCATCTTCCCTTCCTCTCGGACCTGGCGAATCACCTCTCGGCTCGTCAGCCGCCGGGAGGAGTCGCGGGCGTTGGCCAAGTCGCAGAGCCTCTGAAGCTCGCGGGTCGTCTCCGGCTGGTTGCGTTGGTCGAGTCGCGAGAGGAGAAAGGGCCGACGTTGCCATCCCTCGCGGGAAGGACGTAAGTCTGCCTCGCGGGCCCGGGCCAGCTGGGCGGCCAGTAAGGCTGAGGGCTTTGCAAGTTTAGCGGTAGCGTTGGCGGCGATCCCCACCAGCAGGACAGGCTCGCCTTGGATGCGCGCGAAGGTCCCGCTGAGCACGCGATGCTTGGCGACCACCCCGAATCCGCTCCGCCCCTTACCCGCCTCCATGCTTGAATAGGTCTCGGTGAATGCCTGAAAGCCCGACGCAGGAACGAGGACGAGGATGCTGCCTCCGGTTTCCGATTGCTCATTGCCTCCCTGGAGACGGATGGCCGCAGCGGGGGCGTCTGTCTCGACGAGGCCGGGCTCTTCCAGTCGCAAGGCAGCTGTCCGCACCGTCTTGCCTTCGTAGGTGGCCGCTGCCGCAATCCAGGTATCGGGAGCCATCGGATCGCCCTTGCGAGCGGACTTCGCCCCGAGCAGGGCAGCGCAAAGCACGATGGGCAGGACGGCTCGCATCTTAGACCCAGTCACGCTGCCGGGTCGCTAGCCCCCTGGCAATCTCCCTCGCCAAGTCCGGTCCCCGAAAGATGAGGCCGGAGTAAATCTGGACCAAGCGTGCTCCTTCGTCGAGGAAGCGCCCAGCATCGGCAGCCGAGAGAATCCCACCGCAGCCGATGACGGGGATGCGTCCCCCGGAGGCGTGGCAGAGGTAGCGCACGACGTTGAGAGAGCGCGAGAGGAGGGGCGCTCCGCTCAAGCCGCCTTGGGTCTCGCACGCCTCGGAGCCTGCTGGACGCGCCAAGGTGGTGTTGGTAGCGATGATGCCGGCTAACCCGGTTGCCTCGACCACCTCGAGGATGTCGTCCAGTTGACGCGGCACCAGGTCGGGAGCGATCTTGAGGAAGACGGGTCGGGCACCACCGACCAAGCCGACATTGGCCGACTGCAGGGCCCGAAGCAGGGAGGTGAGCGGACCTCGGTCCTGGAGGGTGCGCAGGCCTGGGGTGTTGGGGCTGCTGATGTTAATCGTCAGGTAATCAGCGTGCGGTGCGAGGATGCGAAACGAGGCGAGGTAATCCTCCGCCACGGCCTCGGCATCGGAGGGGTCGACTACCTTGGATTTGCCCAGGTTGATGCCCAGCGGGATGCGTCGCTTTCCCCTC
>JBFZFD010000170.1:0-3754 GCA_041306485.1 Opitutia bacterium
ACATGGTCCAAGATCAAGGGATTAGCACTGGCCAATAGAGTCTTTTCCGAGCGCATCCAACCAGCGTCGAAGGTTGGTCCGCCACGAATTTGGTAACGCTCCAAAGAGAGCAGGCTCAGTGCGCGGCGACTATCGACGGTCGGCCAAGCTGCCATCTCCACCGCCGCCATCGATGCATTGCGTGGGTTACCCGCAAACCTTGCCGTATTCGTCGCATTGCCCAGCGAGGCGCAGGCCACTGCCCCGTGCACGCCGAGGTCGGCCGAATCCGTCGCGACGGGTAGGTGGATCCAGAAATCGAACTCTTCGGCCAGCGGACGGGCCAGCAGGCTGCGGCGAGGGTTATGCCATTCCGGTAGTTCGGCGCCTGGCGCCGGCGGCATCGGGTTCTCAAAGGCGAATCCCTCAACCTCGGCCCAGGCCCTTGCCTCGAGGTCCCACGCCCGCACCGCTAGCTTTCCGAAGAATTTGGGCTCGGAAGGATTCATCGGCAAAAAACCCGCGCGCCTCAGGCGATGGCTGTCGCCATCGCAAATCACGACTGCCCCATCAGCGAAGCCGCGCCGGGAGAGAGCCCCAGCCACCGCCCTAACCAAGGGCTTGGACGTCGAAAGGCCAGGACCGGAAGCGGTGGAAAGCTTGATGGCGACGCGACCTCTTTCACCCGGGCTCAGGCGCCGGCCGGTCTGGGACTCGAACTCGGTCAGGATCAACTCGACCGCCCGCCCGTAGGCAGGCTCACCGAAGTCCTCCAAGGTGCTTTCCAGCAGTAGGCTGCGGGGCTCGATTGCCCCGCAGGAAACAGCGGCCAGGAGGAGGAGGAATGACTTGCGCACCCTCCCATGATGCCCGGAGGCGAGTAGGTCGCAAGCGACAGTTGAAAGGGGTTTGCTCGTCGCCGCCTTGGCCTCAATGTCCCGGGCATGACTGCCCGACCCGACCCCACCCGACGCGTGCTGGGACTCATCTTCCTGACAGTGTTCATGGATATCGTCGGCTTTGCGATCGTCATCCCCATGTTCCCCAGCCTGCTGGAACACTACCTCCAGACGGAGGGCGGGGAGGGTAGCCTGGTTTCGCGGTTGGTCGAGGCGGCGCGCTGGTTGGCTGGGACCGAGCCTCGGCCCGAGCTCGTCGCGGTGCTCTTCGGCGGCGTGCTCAGCACCCTCTTCTCTAGCCTTCAGTTCGTCTTCTCCCCCATCTGGGGAGGACTCTCGGATCGGATCGGCCGCCGTTCCGTGCTTCTCGGTACGCTGGCGGGTAACGCCTTTTCCTACGTGCTCTGGATCTTTGCCGGGGAATTCTGGGTCTTCGTCGTCTCTCGCCTCATCTGCGGGATGTCCGCCGGCAACATCGCCGTCGCCTCTGCTGCTGCCGCCGATATTACTGACCGCGCCAACCGCACCAAGGGCATGGCGGTGGTGGGCGTCGCTATTGGCCTGGGATTCCTCGTCGGCCCCGTCATCGGCGGCCTCGCCTCGCTCTGGGTGCTGCCCCATGACTCCCTCGGTGGCTCCGCTCTCGGGCTCAATCCCTTCTCCGGCGCAGCTATCGTCTCCGCTTCGCTGGCGCTACTCAACCTCCTGCTTGTCTGGCGCCTCTTCCCAGAGACGCTTCCTCCTGCGGGTCGCACCACCGAGTCACGTCCGACCTTCTTCGCCCTCTTGCGCGTCGGCGATGGCGGCGTGCGCCGTGCCTCGCACGCCAACCTCCTCTACCAGATCGCCTTCACCGGGATGGAGACCACCGTCGTCTTCCTCACTGCCGCTCTCTTTTTCTTCTCTCCCGCGGACAATGCCTGGCTCTTCCTAGTCAACGGGCTCTGCCTCATCTTTGCCCAGGGTCTTGCCAGCCGCGTCCTCGTCCGCCGGATTGGTGAGCGCGCCACCGCCCGGATTGGCTTCATCACGGGAGTTTTCGCCCTCTCAGCCATCGCCCTCATCCCCTATCCCGCGCCTGGTTCCCCGGCCCTCTCGCACCTCATCGTCCCCTTCTTTGCAGCGACCGGCCTGCTCGCCTTCTCGACCGGCCTCATTCTCCCCAGCCTCTCCTCCCTTGTCTCCCTCTACTCGCATCCTGATGAGCAAGGGCGCAACCTTGGCATCTTGCGTTCAGCTGGCGCACTCGCGCGTATCGTCGGGCCGATGACCGCTGCCTACGCCTTCTTCCACACCGGTAGCCATCAAGGGGTCTACCTCGCCGCGGCGCTCCTCCTGATTCCAGGAATCTGGTTGATCAACCGCTTGCCCGAGCCCGTCGCCTCAGCCGAGATCAAGCGCTGAGCCGAGGGAGCGCCCGCGGCGAAGGGTCGACATCAAGGATACGCCCCCGCGGAAGCAGCCGACGAAGGCGAGGCCCGGCAAGGTGGATTCCAACCCCGCCATTGCCTCCAGCAGCCGGCCGTGCGTGTGCGTGTATTGGGGGATGGCGCGATGCCAGCGCATCACCCACTCCTTCTCCGGCCGACCTTGTACGCCGAGCAACGCGCCGAGTTCGCGGTCGAGGGTCGCGCCCAGTGCCACATCGTCGAGCTTGGCTACGCTGGGGGAACGTGCCCCTCCGACGAACGTGGAAAGCATCACCTTGCCCTGGGGGCATGACCCTGGGAAGACCGAGCCCGGGAAGAGCACGCCGAGCACGTCTCTCCGCTCCCCCCTCGGCACCAGCAGGCCAAAGCCGTCGAGCGGATGCGCCACCTGGGAGCGGTCATAGCCGCGCACTACCAAGGTCACGGGTGGAGCCTCCACTAACTCGGCCTCGCGGAGGAGTGCGGCGATGGGCGACTCGATGGGCAGGGCCGCCCATTGCCAGGGTGGGGCGGTGATGATCAGGTGCCGGGCGCGGGCGCCGGCGAGCGTGCCGTCGGCTTCGCGCCATGCGACATCCCACCCGCGCCCACTAGGGCGCAGGAGCGTCGCTTCGGCGCCGAGACGCAGCGCCCCTGCGGGGAGGCGCGCTGCCATGGCATCCGTCAGCCGTTGCAGGCCACCAGGGAAGCCGATGATGCGCCGAGCTGGGCCTCGGCTTCGCGCCAACCCAAGGATGATCGAGCGATGCTCCTCTTCCAGGCGGCGGAGGGCGGGCAGGGCGTAGGCAGTCACCAACTTGCCGGGATCTCCGGCGAAGATGCCGCTGACCATCGGGTCGAGCAGCCGGTCTGCGACTTCCTCGCCCATGCGACGCTGGGCGAAGGCCCGCAGCGTTTCGCTCTCGCCGCCGCCCCTGGGACGGAAAATTTCCGAGAGCAGGCGGATTTTGCCGCTAGTACTGAGAATAGTGGATTGTAACAGCGAGAGAGGGTTAGGCTTCAGGCTGTGTAGTTTTCCGTCCCAAGCGATGTAGCGCTTGGCGGAGTTAGTATCCGCCTCGAGCATTTCACCAGCGAGCCCGAGATGGGCAATCATTGCACCGTCCTCTGGCGTCTCCAGTTGCAGCGTGTGCGGGCCGAGCTCAACCGTCCAGCCGTCCTCGCGCAATGAGCGCACCGCACCTCCAGCGCGCGTCGACGGATCAACCACGATTACCCGGCCTCCCCGCTCCGCCAGCGCCGAGCTTGCGGCGAGCCCGGCTGGGCCGGCTCCGAGCACGAGGGCGTCGAGATCCATAGAGTAATTCATCATAGTTCATCCGCCAACTTAGCGTTTGGCAATCCCGCCTACTCCCCCCATCCCTGTGCCATGCGCCTCGCCTCGCTACTACCCGCCCTCCTCACCGCCGCCATCTTGCCCGCCCAAGCGGTTCCCCCCGCCAAGGT
>JBFZFD010000171.1:0-5001 GCA_041306485.1 Opitutia bacterium
TGCAGGGCGTACTTGGCCCGCGACATCCCCACGTAGGCCGTTCGCAGTTCGCGCTCGGAGCTGAGTTGGTCGAGATCGATGAGGACCACTGCGTGCGACTCCATGCCCTTGAATCGGCCCACAGTGTCCGTCCTCAGTTCGCCATCAGCGGGTGGCTTCAGGCTGTCGAAGGGTACCAGCCGGCAGCCTGCGACCTCGGTCGCGCCGGCGTAGGATTCCCGACCCGCGCCGCGCGCGCTGAGGATGACAACCTCCTCTGGACGGTGGATCGGCAGTACCACCTTGGTAAGAAGCGCCTCGAGGTATGCCATAGACTTGCCGTCGCGGACAATCGCCAGGTTGACCGCCGGGCCCTCGAATCCCGTATCATCGTAGGGCAGCCCGGCCACCTTGGCGAAGGCCCGCGCGACCGGCTCGGTGTTGCGCCAGTTGCGGGTCAGCCTTGCTTTAGGCGCACTGCCCAGCGCATCGAGCAGCCGGTCGGCGACCGCATGCGGCGGAGGCGGCTCGGGCGGGAAGAGGAGTGCCTGGCCAGCGTCCTCGAACCAACGCCAACTTCCGTTGGCGAATCCACCCTTGGCCAAGCCATCCAGCAAACGAAGGTGGTCGGGCGTCACTCGCAGGTCTTGGCCTTCGTCCACGACGATGAGGTCGTAGCGCGCCGCCTCTTCAAGGACACCCGCCGCCTCGGCCGCTTGGCGGGCGCGCTCAGCATAGGCGTTGTGGGGCAGTCCGCTGGAGAGCGATTCCTCGCCGAGGAGGAGGTCGATGTGACGGAACAGCGAGCCAGCTTGGATGCTCTTGGAGAGCCCCATCGCCTCGACTTGGGCGGCGAGGTGACGTCCAAGGTTTCGGTTGAAGCAGACCAATGCGATGCGGCCGACGCCCGCCTCCGCGGCCCTTCGGCAAGCCTCGAGCGCGAGCAGAGTCTTGCCCGTGCCGGCGCCGCCCGTCACTAGCAGGCGCGGGTTATCCGCCATCATCCCGAAGACCGCCAGCTGCTCCGCCGAGAGTCGGCTGAGGTGCGCGTCGAACTCCGCCCCACTAAGATTGGGCACGAGGCGCAGGTCGGGTCGTAGCACCCCAATCATCGTGCCGAGCTGCTCGGGGGTCAGGGGCGTCGGTGTGGGCGAGCCTGGCTTACGCGCCTGCCGCTGTCGCTCCGCCAAGTCGAGCAAAGGGGGAAGGGTCTCACCAAGGGAGACCGCGAGCGTGCCACGGTCGAGGGTACGCTCGCGCGGCGCCTCGATGCTCGGGACATTGAAATCGCACGAGGGGAAGACGACCGCGTGGGTGAAGGCCGCGCCTGCCTCGGCCGAGTCCTCTCCGAGTACGCGCCGCAGGTGAGCTTGGACCTCGTGAGAGTTGACCGCCGCCTGGCGAAACGGAGGCTTGATGGGGTGGCGCTTGCCGCCGCCGCGGGAGAACCAGCGGCCCTCCTCGCAGGTGACCATCCCTCCCTTAAGCTCGAGCGTGATGCGTCCGCGGGGGTGGAGTAGGACGAAGTCCGCCTCGAGCTCGCCAGCACGCTCCGCTGCCCCGAGGTTGAGCGAGTGCAGCACAGTCCACTCACCATCCAGCTCGTCCCTCAACCGACGGAGGAAGTCGGCCTCGGCCCCGGCTTGCTTCGTGTGGTGGATGGAGTCTGGGAGGCAGCGCGCCATGGCAGGCCGGAGGTTGGGGTGGGGGTAGGACCCGGTCGAGCCGGGCTTACAAGTGATGTCATTCTATTATACAGTGGGGGAGTTGACAGGAGCGAGCCGCAAGTCCATGTTAAGTGAGTCGGCTCAACTATGCCCACGCGTCACCCGCCGAGCCGACATCCCCTCAACTCCCACCGACTGTTCCGCCACACGGATAAACCCGCCTCGCTCATCCACCCTGCGCTCGCCTTGACCGCGATCGCGCAAGGCTACTGAGCGTCACGGGTGCGTGAGGGGTACCGTCTACGGTGCCACCCTGCGTGCCCTTGCTCCCAAGGACATGGCGACCATTTCCCATTACCAGGCGGCCAAGGAGGCTCTCACCCTGCTCCGGCTTCTCGTCGATGACGCCGAGGCCGCCGAGTTGCGTCACCCAGACCAAGATGCCCAGCCCTACTGGCAGTCGGCCGACTTGCAGGTTGTGCCCAACGAGTCCCACGAGCGGCCCGACGCCTTCGAGAGCCATCAGATGGTAGTCTTTAGCCGTCATGCCAGCGCGATTGGCTGGATGCTCTTCTTCGTCCGTGATGCCTTGCGCCCCTATCTCAGCGCCGACAACAAGTCCCTCGTCTTCGGCCAAATCGGGCTCGCCCTGAGGCGTGCTCAAGCCTCTGAGGCCAGCGACCAGCCGCGCGCGCTGATCCTCGCGGGGCTTACCGCCGCCCGGGATGTGCTGGATGCCGCCGAGAGCGCCCGCCGCCGCAGCCGCCGCCGCTGAGCCCGGGGCTTGCGCGCAGCCTCGGCGCGTCCTAGCAAGTCAGCATGGATACCGTCTTCCTGCAGCGCGAGGTGCTCGGCAACCCCATCCAGGCCTATCTTCTGGCCGCGTGCCTCTTCGTTCTCCTCTTCACTGTCCTGCGAGTCTTCCGCTCGTTCGTCCTCTCCCGTCTCCGACGCCTGGCCGAGACGACCCAGACGACGTTTGACGATTTTCTCATCGGCGCGGCCGAGGGGGCGATCATGCCCATCCTCAACTTCGCCGTCTTCTACACTGCGGTTAACACGCTCGTGCTGTCGGAGCGCCTTGGCAAAGTTCTCTACGCTGCCTCCTCCGTCTACCTGGTCTTTTACACCATCAGGCTGGCGCTCGCCGCCATTCGCCACGGGCTCGAGCAGCAGCTGCTCAAACGGCCTAACGGCCGGGAGCGGCTGGGCCAGCTCAAGGGCATGATGGTGGTCATCGGCGGCGGGCTTTGGTTGCTCGGCATCGTCTTCGTGCTCGGCAACCTGGGCTATGACATCACCGCAGTTGTCACCGGTCTTGGCATTGGCGGTATCGCCATCGCGCTCGCCGCACAGAATATCTTGGGCGACCTCTTTAACTACTTCGTTATCTTTTTCGACCGACCCTTCGAGGTCGGGGACAATATTCAGATCGACGATAAGCGCGGCATGGTCGAGCAAATCGGCATCAAGACCACCCGCATCCGTAGCGTGACCGGCGAGGAGCTTATCATCGCCAATACCAACCTCACTTCATCCCGGATCCATAACTTCCGCCGCCTCGAGGACCGTCGCGCCACCCAGATGCTCGGCATCACTTACGGTACCCCCGCAGACAAGCTCCGAGCCATCCCCGGAATCGCCCAGCGCGTGGTCGAGTCCCAGCCCAAGGCTGTCTTCGAGCGCTGCCATTTCCGTGCCTACGGTCCCTCCAGCCTAGACTTCGAGCTGGTCTACCAGGTTAAGGACCCCGAAGCCGCCTGCTTCTTCTCCACCCAGCACGCGGTCAACCTCGCTCTCTACGAGGCCTTCGCTGCGGAGGGCATTGCGTTCGCCTTCCCCACCCAGACCTTGCACGTCCACTCCGCCAAGCCCTGAGTCGTGCGCCTCCTCCTGCTCTGCCTCTCCGTCCTCGCCCTGGGTGGGCATCTCGTCGCCGCCGAACCCTTGGTCAAGCCGGACGGCCGCGCCACCCTGGTGCACTTCGCTCATTCGGACTGCGCGTGTTGCGTCCAAGCCGCCACCCAGGTCGACCGCATCCGTCGGCTGTACGGCGACAAGGCCCGCTTCGTCCTTGTCATCGACCTCGACGCCCCCGGCACCGACAAGTGGCAGCGCACTGCCGGGATGGTCTTCGAGGCACAGCCCGACCCCGACCGCGCACTCATCCGCCGCGCTAATGTCGAGCGCGGGCTGACCAGCATCCTCCTCGGTCCCGACGGCAAGGAGGTTCGCCGCTGGCAGGGTCACTCGGTCGACCTCTTGGTTAAGATCGCCGATGCTGTCGCCCTCGTCTCCGGGGTGACGCCGCGCCCCCTCTCGACCGAGGGTGTGCCTCGGGAGTTGGTCAACGGCTGCACCTTCCCTCGCTAGTCTGGACGAATGCCCGCTTGCGCCTCGGCTGCGCGGGGTGTTGTTTGACCGACATGCAGGTGGAGCGCTCGCAAATCATCCTTCGTGGCCTTGGCTGCGGTTGCCCAAACTGCGGCCGGCGTGGCTTGCTCCGCTCATGGTTCCGCCTCCGTCCTGCCTGCTCTGGTTGCGGCATGGATCTATCGAAGTCCGATGGCTACTACACGGGCACAACCTCCATCGGGTACGTCGCCTCCATCGTCTGCGTCCTCATCCCCGTCTGCCTCATGGTCATTCGCAAGCAACTCTCGGTCGGCTCCGGCGTTGCCCTTGGCATCGTCGGTAGCCTCAGCTTCGTCGTACTGATTTACCCGGTGATGCTCTGCTGGATGGTGGCCGCTTATCATGTTGCGCTCCCCGAGGAGTTGCCCGCCAACCGCCCTCGCTGAACCGTGGTCTACTCGCTTTTCGCCGCCACCCTCTTTGCCTGGTCGGTGACCTGCGCGCGCCAGAGTTCGCGCTACCACGGGCCCGACTTGGCCAATCTCGGGCGCATCGCTATCGCATTCCTCGTCCTGGCCTGCTGGGTCCTCCTCAGTGGCCGTTCGCCGGTCACGCCGGGTTGGCACTGGCTGGTGCTCAGCGGAGCCGTGGGACTTGGTATCGGTGACATCGCCTTGTTTCGCGCGCTGCCGCTGATCGGCCCGGGCATGGTTATCCTCATTATGCAGTGCCTAGCCGCACCCTTCGCGCTGGTGATTGAGTACTTGGCGCTTGGCACGACTCTCACCGGCGCGCAGGCGGGGGCCGCCGCCCTCATTGTCGCCGGCGTCGTCCTCGCCCTCGGCGCGGCGCCCGAGGGCGATCCCTCCGGTCGCCGCTTGGGCATCGCACTCGCGGTGGTGGCTGCTCTCGGCCAAGCCTGCGGCGCGGTCAGCACCCCGATGGCCAAGGCGGCCTGCCTCGCCGTCTCGCATCCCGTGCCCGATGGGGTCAGCCAGGG
>JBFZFD010000172.1:0-7142 GCA_041306485.1 Opitutia bacterium
GACTTTTCCTTGCTGGGGGCAGGGGCTACGGAAAGTACTTCAGTGAGAGTCCGAGCGCCCTTTCGGGGGTTCAAGGTAAAGGTTTTGTCAACTGTCACTGTGCCGGCTGCAAGGTCAACCCCTTTGAGGACGTAAGTGGCACCATTGTGCTCAAACTTGGCCCCGGGCGCGTGGAAAGTCCAGGAAGCGGAGCCTGAATCGGCCCGGAGAACGATGTCGATCTTGTCCTTAAAGAGAAGGGGGGTCTGGTCGTCGATTTCGAGATCCCGGCCGAGCTTGGAGTCCCTGATGGTCAGAACGTTGCGCTTCACCGGTGCACCATCGGGGGCGGTTCCGGCAACCACTTTGAAGGAGAGGGGTGTGAGGCCGATTTCGGTCAATGGCTTACCGATGCGGGCGTTGTAATCGTCGTTGGTGTCGAGATTGAAGAGGAAAAGGATGCGGTCGGCATCGGTCTTGCCGGGCGGGGGAGCGATGGTACCCCGAACCATGATCGGATAACGAGGGTGCCCGAGCTTGGCCAGCTGGATGCCAAAATCCGGGATAATGGGGGGGGTGTAGTCGCGAGGGAGGTACTCCTTGAGCTGCTCATCCCAGACAGTGGGGACGAGGTCGAAGAGGTCGTAGGACCAGCCGTCCTCGTTGTCTTCGGGCCGGGTCCAGCTGGCGCGGAGCGGGAACGTGTCCTCCTTGGTTAGCAAGGGGTAATCGGCTCCTGAAGGATTGATGCCCTGGGAGGAGACCCCGGGACGCTTGCCAGAGTCATCGCGAAGCCCGAGGAGGGCGAAGGCGGTCGAGCCTACCAGCAGAAGGGCGGCGGCGGCGAGGAGGAGCTTGTCGTTGCGCTGGGACATGTTCACTTGGCCGAGGCGTTGGCATCAGCCGAAGCGGGGGCCTCGGCGATGGGGAAGAGGTACTCGATGCGAAGGGTGAACTCGGCGGCGCCGTCGCGAATGATAGGGATGCGCTCGGCTTTGGGTTTCTCGGCGGGCGCGCCGGGAGCTTGGGGCGTCTCGCCAAGCGGCGCGAAGGAAAGGGCACCAGCGAGCGAGGGCACCGAGCCAGGGGTGGCGAGCGAAGGCGGAGCGACGAAGAGCTCGCGGAGGACTTCCGGCGAGGGCGGAGCAGCCGTAATTGAGGAGATAACCACCGGGCGACCTGAGTTCTGGATGAGGTTGACGTAGGCGCGCAGGGTGTCGGTGCGTCCGACGAATCGAACTTGGAAGGCGAGGGATCCGACCAACCCAGGCCGGCGGTAGGAGTGTCCCGAGAGGATGAACTCGTCGCTCTGCGGCTTGATGCTCAGGGTCTCGGCTGAGGGGGTATCGAGGGTGAAGATTTGGGCATCTCCCGCGGGACCACTGATCTGGGGATAGGTCTCGATGGGCTCGCGGTCAATCGACTGAAGGAAAAGGGGCGTGCCGGCGGCGCGCGACTCGAGGAGGGTGTTGAAGAGCCAGCCGACGATGAGGCGCTGACGATCGACCTCGTTGTAGAGGCGCTGGGGTTGAGTACCGGTGTTGCGTACGTAGCGGCGGAATCCGAAGCAGATTTCGTCCTTGGGTAGTTTGACATCCTTCGCCACCGCCTCGCGGCGCCAGCGGGAGACGGACTCCTGAATCTGGGTGCCAAGCTCATTGGCGATGCCGCCAAACTTCGAAACGATTTGATTATCGGTCTCGCCGGCGATGGCATTGCGCAGGGCGACTTGACGGGACTGAAGGGCGGTAAGGTCGTTCTTGGCTGCGGCGACATTAGCCTCGGTGAGAGCGATGAGATCCTCGGCGCCATCGACCGGCGCGCCGCGCAGGAGGCCGCCGACATTGACGTCCAGCCGCTTCAACCCAGCGAGTGCCTTGTCGTGGCTCTGCCAGGCAGAGTAGGTGAAGTAGGCTCCGCCGACGAATACGGCGACAAGCGCACCGATGGTGACCTGGAAGTTGAGATTAGTTTTGCTGGCCATCGACTCAGAGGGGCTTGTCCGCCTTGGCGGTGAAAGTAAGGGTGAGCTTCGGCTGGTTCGGCTGCGAGGTGTCGGCCCGGATATCGCTGTCGGCCAAGCTGTCGACGAAGCTATTCTTGCGGAGCGAATCGACCAGCTCACGCTGGCGGCGACGGAAGGCCTCCGAGTTAATCACGGCGTCGCGCGCAGGACCGACCTCGGTCAGCAGAAGGCGAGCGACGAGCGTCACCTTGACCACAGGCGGGCGAGGGGGCGGGGCAACCTCACCCTCGGCCACAGGGGCAGCGGGCGGGACCACGCGAGCAACACGTAGCTCCTCGATCCAGATATGCCGATTGACGAGCAACTGGGCCTGGAGCTCGGCGAGGAAATCATTCCAGTTGGCCCGGTTATGCACCACAGATTCCAGCTGGGCGTTGACCGCGGCGATGGCGGCAGACTTGGCCCGCGTTTCGGCGAGCTCAGCGCGACGGGTATTAAGCTCGGCCTCGCGACCACGCACACCAGCGACCTGGGCCTGGGCGGCTTCAGCGGCAGAATGGAGGCCCCACCAAAGAGGGAGAGGTGAGAGTGCGAGGAGCGCGGCAGCGGCGATGAGGAGGGGCTTGCGCGAATCGAAGGCGAGCTCGCCCGCAATGATGGGGGGGATGAGATTGACCCCGGCAGGCTCGGGGAGCACGAGTCGCGCGGCCTCGCCAACCGCCTCGGCGAGACGGGCGCGGTGGTCCTCGATGTACTCGGGGTTGACCGAGGCGCCGAGGGAAACCATCGCGAGGGTATCGAGGTTTTCGACCGGTACGCGGAGGGTCTCAGCGAGCTGCTCGCGCAGCCCGGGAAGTTGGGAAGCGCGGCCAGTGAGGAGCACCCGGACAAGCTGGCGACCTTGGGCGCCGCGGCGCAGGCCGATGAGGCGACGGTTGATATCCTGGGCGAGGCGCTTGGAGAAGGCCTGCGAGTTGGCCACGAGGACGGAGGCCTGCGGGTCTGACTCTGCGAGTTGGAGGACGCCAGTGAAGTAGCCGACCTTGAGGGCCTCGGCGTTGGCGAAGGGATTGCCTGTGTTGTCGGACACAGCCTGGGTGACGGTGTTGCCGCCGAGGGTGGCGGTCTGAACGCTCATGCCTTGGGGCCCGAGGAAGGTGAGGTTGGTCGTCCGGGCACCGACATTGACGATGAGAACTTCTTCGGCAGCGTCTGCCGAAGCGAGGCGCCAGGCGAGACCATCAAGCAAGGGGGAGGCCTGGATGACGGTGGGGCGGAGGCCGGCATCGGTCACCAAGCGAGCGATGCGACCAGAGATTTCGGAGCGAAGCGCGAAGAGAAGGATCTCGGACTCGACGCCGTCGGACGAGAGCACTTGGCTTCCCCAGACGACCTCCGCGAGGGGATAGGGAATAGCGTTCTGCGCCTCGAAAGCAATGATCTGGGCCTGGCGAGCCTTCTCAACCTGGGGAACCTTGAGTGGCTTGGAGAGGAGTAGGAAGCCAGGGACGATAACGGTGGCGGTGCCCTTGAGCTCGTGCTGCTGGACGAGGGCGCGGAGCGCGGCGATGGCGGCGGAGAGCCATTCGTCGTCGCCAACTAGGCCGACCGGCAGGTCCTGCGCGAAGAAGCGCTCGAGCACGAGACGGCCAGACGTGGCGCTGAACTCGGAGACCGAGACATGGGATGCCCCGAGGTTGACAATGGTGGAATGGGTGCTCGCGCTCATGGCAACGGGGCGTCTCGAATCAGCGGGAGGGGACGTCCTCGCGTACAAACTCAGGCGAGAAGCGGGCCACGTCTTCGACGACGTCGACAAGGTACTGGGGGCGAAGGATGCCGGCGTTGGTCATGGAACCGCGGTCAGCGAAGCCCTTGGCGCCTTCGAAGTCGGCCTTGGTGACTAGGCTCTTGCTCACTGCGTTGCGCTGCTCGGCGACGAGGGCACCGCGCTGGTCGAACAGGGCCTGCTGGGTGCCGGCAACCTCGAGCTCGACGAAGAAGTGGTCGGGGTCCTTGCGGAGGTTGTCACGCTTCACCACGTCGCCAGGCAGGTAGAAGAAGACCGAGCGGGGCGAGTTGACCTCGAGGGTGAGCACGGTGGCGGTGGCCCGATAGTAGTTCCATTCCTCGGCGGGCTTGCCTGCGATTTTGAAAACCAAGGTCGTGGTGACCTTCACCTTGTCGACCCAGCGCTTGTTAAGACTCTTAGGGTCGGGATTGGACTTGGGATCCACTACGACCTCAATCCGGTTCCAAGGATTGGTCGCCATACCGTTGAGCTTAGTTTGTGCGAATTTGACATCCTTTACAATAACCGCCCGGTCGGCCGCGGCAGGATTGGCTGGCGCAACCTGCCCGAGGAGCGAAGGGGCTACCAGCAGCGACAGGGCTGCCAAACACCCTTGGAGGGGAGACGACATAAGCCCATGTGAGGTAAACGAGCCACCGGCATTGGCAAATCCAAAAACTGCCCCAAGACTCGCTTAACGCAAATGGTTTGCACTTCCCTGCCCCGGGCCTCATATTCTGCTTTTTCATGAAGCCCATCGGGTGGTTCCTGCTATGCCTATTTACTGTCCAAGCCCTTTGTGCAGAGGGGTTGCGGGTGGTCTGTAGTTCCTCCATTCCGGCGGATTGGACCCGGCGCTTGGCGGGTGAGGGAATCCATGTGGTTAGCCTGATGAGTCCCCAGACGGACCCCCACGCCTTCCAGCCCACGCCTGAGCACGTCAAAAGACTCCTTAAAGCTGATTTAATCGTGGGCTTTGATCCCTTACTGGAGCCCTGGCTGAAGCAGATTGTTTCATCTAACAACTTGACGGACAAGGTTTTATGGATTGGAAAGCCCTGGATATCGGACCAAGGGGACCACTTGGCCTGCTGCCCTGAGGACACCGGTTCAGCCAAGCACACCTTACTCAGGCGGCGCGAGGCCGTTGATCCCCATGTCTGGACGGACCCTAGTTTGGTCGAGGCCATGGGTAGGCAAATCCACCTGGCCTTGGTCAAGTTAAGCCCCACGGAGGCAGGGCCGGAGGGCGAGGCTCGGCGCGAGGCCTTCGTCCAGATGACCCGCTCGCTCGATGCCGAGCTACGCACAATTTTCGCGGGCCTACCCGCTGGACATCGAAGCCTGCTAACCAACCACGACAACCTTGGGCGCATCGCTGGTCGCTACGGCTTGCGGGTCGAGGGAGTTATCCTGAGAGCATCGACCTCGGAGGCCTCTGATCCATCGGCCCGCGAGATGGTTCGTTTTGCGGAACTCGCGCGGAAGCGCGCGGTGCGCGTGATCGTGATCGACCGAGGGCAGCGCGCTGCGGCGGCCGAGACCATCGCCAGGGAGGCTGGGCTGCCCCCGCCGCTGGCGCTCCGCCTCGACACGCTGGAGTCAGAGGGCCCGGCGGCATCTTGGGAGGGCATGATGAGGCAGAGTGCTCAACTACTAGCGGAGGCCTTGGCGCGATGAGCGAGGATTGTGCCTGCGACCTCGAAGCGATTGTCGCGCGGGGCGTCTCACTAAGACCGGCAGCGGGCGCTCCCCTCGTGGTGCGGGAGGCGGCCTTCGCGATCCCGCGGGGATGTCGCACCGCCTTGGTCGGGCCGAATGGCGCGGGTAAGTCGACCTTGCTGCGCGCAATCGCCGGGCTCATCCCGGTGGCCGCGGGCGAACTGCGCGTGCACGGCAAAGCTGCCGCGCGAGGACGGCCGGATGTCGCCCTGCTCTTCCAACGTCCCGTTCTCACACCAGGCTTTCCTTGCACCGTCCGGCGCCTAGCCGAGATGGGCCGCATTGAGCGCGACCGTTGGGGCTTCCGCCTGAGCGAGGAGGACCGGGCGAGGGCAAGCGCCGCGGTGGCGGCGGTCGGGCTGGAAGCGCTCGGCGATCGCCTCTTGCACGAACTCTCCGGCGGGCAGTTGCAGAGGGCGTTGATCGCTCGAGCCTTGGCCCAAGGGGCGACACTCCTGCTGCTCGACGAACCCTACGCGGGGCTCGACCAAGAAAGCCGGCGTACGCTCGACGCGCTGCTCTTCGGGCCAGCGCTCGCCGGCACCACCGTGGTGGTCTCGACTCACGACCCAGAGGACAGCTCGCCCTTCGATCGCGTGCTCTCGGTTCGCGAGGGCGCGGTCAGCGTGCGCCTAGCCTGCGACGGCCATCACCCGCATCGCCATGACTGACTGGATCCTCGAACCCTTCTCCCACGGCTTCATGCAGAGAGCCTGGCTCGGCATGGCCTGCTGCGCGGCGGCCTGCGCCTGCATCGGCACGCACCTCGTGGCACGCCGGATGACCTTCGTGGGGTCTGCACTTACCCACACGCTTTTGCCCGGGGTGGTCGCGGCCTGGCTGCTCGGCGTCTCGCCGCACCTTGGAGCGGTGGTATCCGCGCTCGCCACTGCCGCGCTCATCGCCCTGGCCGGAGGGCGGCGCGAGTCGGGCGAGGATGCCGCGGTCGGCGTCGCCCAGTCAGCACTCTTCGCCCTCGGCATCCTCTTGATGGCGCAAGCGCAATCCTGGCGGGACTTCACCGGGTTACTCTTCGGCACCGCGCTTGGCATCGGGCCAGGCGAGGTCGCGATGATGGCCGCGCTGGCCCTCGCCGTGCTCGGGGCGCTGGCCCTGGGACATCGCGCGCTCGAGGCCTCGGCTCTCGACGAGGACTATGCCCGGCTGGCAGGGCTTCGTCCCGCTCTGCTTCGCTTGGCGCTCGTCGCCCTAGCGGGCGTCGCCGCCGCAGGTGCCGTGCGCCTGCTCGGAGCGATGCTCACCTCGGCGCTACTAATCGTACCCGCAGCGGCAGGGTTACTCCTCGCACGTTCATTGGCTGGCGCCATGGCCTGGGCAGCGGGCATCGCGCTGCTCGGTTGCACCGCAGGGCTGCTCGCCTCCTACCACCTGTCCTCCCTCCCATCGGGGGCGGCGATGGTCATGGGTTGCTGCGGCGGATTCGTGGTGGCGCGGGCCTGGCGCGCGCTACGCGGTTAATCAACGGCCGCGCAGCGAGAGCGGCTTACCCAGCACCTCGCGGGCGATGACCGCCCGACGGAGGGCCTCGATGGTCACAAAGTCTACCGCGTGCGAAGACTTCGGCCGGAGAGGTGAGTGCATGGCGGTGATGGTGGCTCCCGGCGGAGGAAGCGCGGCGCGGGTTTGAGCCAAAGAAGGAAGAACGGGGGCGGGCTCCTCGGG
>JBFZFD010000173.1:0-20063 GCA_041306485.1 Opitutia bacterium
GGGCATCGCCGGCAAGGGCTTGATCGGCGTTGAAGGTGCCACCTTCGAGACAGGTGCTGCCTTGGTCGTGGCTCCCGCTCTAGGGGGAGCGGTGGGCTTGGATGGGGGAAGTTTCTTGCCGACGGGGGCTGGCCTCGAGCCAGTCGCCGGCTTGGGGGCAGGCTTGGGGGGCAAACGCTTCGCGGGCTTCCCCACGGGCGCCTTGGTCGAAGGTTTTTTCTTAGACTTTGGCATCAGTCATGCGGCCGCAGGAGCGCAGCCATGCCGAGGGCGCGCAGCACTCCCTTGGATTTGTTGACGGTCTCTTCGAGCTCCGACGTGGCCACAGAGTCCGCTACGATGCCCGCACCGGCCTGCACGCTGGCCTGCCCCTCGCGGAGGAAAGCGGTGCGGATGACGATGCAGGAGTCGTGCCCGCCATCGAAGCCGAAGTAGCCCACCGCACCACCGTAGGTCCCCCGGCGTTGCCCCTCGAGTTCGGAGATAATCTGCATGGCGCGCACCTTGGGCGCACCCGTCAAGGTGCCTGCGGGGAAGGTCGAACGGAAGAGATCAAAGGCATCGCGTCCCTCAGCAAGCTCACCCTCGACCTGCGAGACGATGTGCATCACGTGCGAGTAGCGTTCCACCACGGCGTAGTCGGGCACAGTGACCGAGCCGATGCGGCAGACCCGACCGAGGTCGTTGCGCGCGAGGTCGACGAGCATCAGGTGCTCGGAACGCTCCTTGGGGTCGGCGAGCAGCTCGGCCTCGAGACGTCGGTCTTCGGCTGGGTCGGCCGAGCGGGGGCGCGTGCCAGCGATGGGCCGGATCTCGCACCGTCTTCCGGTCAGGCGCACATTGACCTCGGGTGAGGCGCCGACCAAGTCGAAGCCCCTCCCCGTCTCGAGTGCAAACATGTAGGGCGAGGGATTGACCTGCCGTAGCACGCGGTACAGCGAGAGTGGGTCGCCGGCGTGCGGTACGTCGATCCGCCGCGAGAGCACAATTTGCACGCAGTCACCAGCGCGGATGTTCTCTTGGGCACTGGCGACCGCCGCGAGGAAGGCCTCGGGACCATGGTTGGCTACGCCTTGGGCAAGGGGCGCATCCGTCGCTAGTTCGACCGGCTCGGCGGCCCGCGGGCCCGCGAGGATTGCCCGTAGCGCCGCGAGTTCCGCTTGGGCGCGCTCCCATGCCGCCTCGGCGCCGTCGGCCCCAATCCGTGCATTGACCAGTAGGCGCAGCGATTGGCGGGCGTGGTCAAACGCGACCACCCGGTCGACAAGCATGAAGTGGGTAAGGGGGACGCCTTCCGGCCCTCCTAGGGCGCGAGGGACAGTTGGCTCGACCCGATGGATGTACTCGTAACCCACCATTCCGACCATGCCGCCATGGAAGGGAGGGAGACCGGGCACGCTGGCGACGCGCAGGCCAGCCAGCTGCTGCTTGACGAGGACGAGCGGGTCGGAGGGCGTCGGTAGGCTCTCGGTGCGGCCGTCTCGGTGGGTGATCTCGGTACGATCCTCCCAAGAGGTTATGGTCAAGGCGGGCTCGCTGCCGCAGAAACTGTAGCGGCTGACTCGGTCGCCCCCCGTGACGGACTCGAAGAGGAAGGCCGGCCCCCGCCGACGTAGGCGCGCGTAGACCGAGACGGGCGTCTCGAGGTCGGCCATCAGGTCGAGGCAGACCGGGATGAGGTCGGCATGCTCGGCCAGCCGTAGGAAGGTTGGCTTGTCGGGTGTGAGACTCACGGCGAGTCCCTTCATCATAGCCCGCGCAGGCGGGACAGGGGAAGCCTTATAGGACGGCCTGACCCGCGGTCGTGTCAGTCCGCCTGCCAGCGGCCCCAGAGTGACAAAGGAAGCAGGCGCGCGTCGGCGTCGTGCTTCAGGGCGAGTTCCCCGATGTCGACCTTGCCTCCGAGCCCCTCCGTCATCTCCGAGAGCAGGTTACCGCAGAGCAGGGAGGAGGCATCGATGGTGTAGACCGTCAGCAGGACAAAGCGGGCCTCGGGAGAGAGTAGGGGGCGGCAGGCGCGAAGCAGGGGCGCCAGATCGCGCTCGATCTTCCAGAGCTCTCCGTTGGGTCCGCGACCGAAGGCCGGAGGGTCGAGCAAGATAGCCTCGTAGGTGTTCCCGCGCTTGACCTCGCGCTGCACAAAGGTGCCCGCATCCTCGAGGATCCAGCGGATAGGGGCATCCGCCATTCCAGAAAGTTCTTGGTTACGCCGGCCCCAAGCCACCGCGGGCTTCGAGGCGTCGACATGCGTCACCGACCAGCCCGACTGGGCGGCGACCAGCGAGGCCGCGCCGGTATAGCCAAAGAGGTTGAGCAGCCGCGGGCGGGTGCCCGCGGTGACGGCTTGGCGGCGGATCCATTCCCAATGGGGAGCCTGCTCAGGGAAGACGCCGACCTGCTTGGAATTATCCATGAACCTCAGCTGCATCCGAATCTTGCCCAGTCGCGTCTCCCATTCCTTGGGCGTGCCAGTCTGGAGTCGCCAGCGACCCTCGCGACCGGCGTCCTCGTGCACCGCTACGGCCTTTCGCCATTCCGTGTCAGGAAGGGCAGGGGTCCACCAAGCCTTCGGCTCGCTGCGGATCACGCGCACGCCAGCAAAAGACTCGAGCTTACGCCCGTTGCCAGAGTCGAGCAACCGGTGACCATCCCATTCGCTGGTGAGAACCTCAATCCGCATCCCCCAGCGTGGACAGCTTTGCGGTCCTCTGCAAGGAGTCGCCGCTTTCGCCTTTCCAAGGGACCCGGGGTGACGCTGACTACCCCATGTCGAATCGGCTGGCCGGCGCGCGGTGGGAGTCCCGGACCTCGGGGCTGGTCGCCCTTGCTCGAGATTGGGACCGTCCTGGATTCCCTCCCCTCTTCCTGCCTGCTCCGTCCTCGCTTGCCTTGCTGGAGCCGGCTGACGTTCGAGTCCATGCCCAGCGCTCGGGACATTGGATTCAGGGTGACGAGGTTCACTTCTTTCTTTGGAAGTCCCTCGTGCCCGACCTCGTCGACGGCGAGGCCTTCGTCGTCGGTCCCTTCAATGACTGGGGCAAGGCGGGCGATGTCGCAGCCTGGTCCCTCCGCGCTGTCTGCGTCGCCGGAGCCGATGGCTTCCTCTGCGTCGCGCGGCTAGCCGATGTCCTTCCACGCTCCGGAGTGACCACCTTTAAGTTCCGTCTCGCCGACGGCCGCTGGGTCGAGCCGCCGCACGATGCTGATAATCTCCAGCGCGACTGGCAGGGACACCGTAACCTCGTCCTTGATCGCCATCGCTCCGGCCGTCACGTCTTCCGATTCGTCGCCGTCGGGGCTGATGCCCTCGGCGCTCCGCAGCGCATGGGTTGGGACGACGGCACCGTTCGCGAGTCTTGCGAAATCCTCGCCTGCGGACCGCTCGACCAACTCCAGCCCTCCGGCCGCCTCGGCTCCCATTGTGCCGAGGGGCGTACCACCTTCCGCCTCTTCGCCCCTCGCGCCGTCACCGTCGCGGTGACCTGGTCGCATCCCTCTGGTGAGGGTCGCGCCGACTTGCGCCCAGAAGGGCAGGGTGTCTGGTCGGTCAAGCTGGCCTCCGACCTCTCTGGCGCCACCTATCGCCTGCATCTCGATGGCGACCGCGAGGGCTTGGTCGACCCATGGGCTCTTCGCCTTAGGCGGACAGGCGACCGTCTCGAGGGTTGCGTCACCTGCAATCCCTTCTCGGCCATGCCCGATGATGGCTACATGCCGCCCCGCCCAGCAGAGCTCGTCATCCTCGAAGCGCACCTGCGCGACCTCCTGGGGCTGAGGGGCGATGCCTCCGTTGCGGGTTTCCGCGACCTCGCTGAATGGATTCGCCGTGATGGCGCCTACCTTCGCTCCCTCGGGGTCAATGCCCTAGAGCTCCTCCCCTGCGCGGAATTCGAGCGAGGACCCGATCCGGCAGAATACCACTGGGGTTACATGCCCGTTTCTTCCTTCGCCCCAGCGACCGCCTACGCCCTCCCGGGTGACTGTCCGACGGAGGCCTTCCGCGACCTCGTTGCTGCGTGTCATGGCGCCGGAATGGCCGTCATCGTTGACCTCGTCCTCAATCACTTCGGCTCGCCCAACCTGCTCCACGCGCTCGACGCCGACTACTGGTTCCGGCGCGATGCCTCCGGCGAGCTCAGCAACCTCAGCGGCTGCGGCAATGACTTCCGCGCCGAGTCGCCGCTCGGCGGCAGACTGATAGCCGACGCCGTGCTGCATTGGCTGACCGTGCTCGGCGCCGACGGTGTCCGTCTCGACCTCGCTGAGCTCCTCGGTACCGCCGTCCTCCGCGAGGTCGAGGCCGAGGTTCGCGCCCGCGCCCCGGGCAAAATTCTCATCGCCGAGCCCTGGAGCTTCCGGGGTCATGTCGGCCCCGAGCTCGATGGCACCAGCTGGACTAGCTGGGACGACGGCTTCCGCGAGTTCCTCCCCTCCTACGTTCGTGGCAACGCTCGAGCCACTGACCTGCTCCATCAGATGGCCGGGCTCGGCATCCGCCCCTCCGCCCGCCTCCGTTATTTTCAGTCGCACGACGACCACGCTTGGATCGACCGCATCACCGAGCGCCCAGGCTTGGATGGATCCGATCCTACGCCCACCGACATCCTTCGCACGCGCCTCGCCCACCTCATCCTCCTTACCTCGGCCGGCGTACCCATGCTCGCCGCTGGACAAGATTTCCTCCACTCGAAGGAGGGCGTCGGCAACACTTGGCGGCGGGGCGACCTCAACGCCCTCGACCCAGCGCGGCTCACCCGCTTCGCCAGCGAGCATGCCTTTGTTGCCCAGCTCATCCGCTTCCGCCTTTCCCCCGCCGGCGCACCCCTTCGTCCTCATGCCGCCGTCTCCCCAGGCTGGATGCAGCCCTTCCTCATCTCTGGGGGAGAGGCCTTCGCCGCCGTACTCAATGCCGACGGCGTCCTCGGCCCAGCCCGAGTGCTCATCGCCATCAACCCTCATCCTTGGTCGGTGCGCCTTGCTTCGCCTGAGGGAAATTGGTCACCGGTGGTACTCTCACCCTCGCCGTCCTGCCCGCTCGCCCCAGGCCCCGCACCCTGCTGGGAGTCGGGCGAACTCGTCCTGCCGCCGCTGGGCTGCGGGCTTTGGTCAGCCTGAGGGGTTTTTCTCCGCTTGCCTTTTCCGGCTTGGAAGGGCTTTGCTGGGGTTTCCCACACCATGGCCATCAACGTAGCTATCAATGGATTCGGCCGCATCGGCCGTCTCGTCTTCCGCGCCCTCGTCGAGCAGGGTCACTTGGGGACCAAGTTCAATGTCGTCGCCGTCGGTGACATCGTCCCGGCCGACAACCTCGCCTACCTTCTCAAGTACGACTCCACCCAGGGTCGCTTCGCTGGCACCGTCTCCTCCCGGAAGTCCTCCCCGGACAAGGCCGAGGACGATGTGCTCGTGGTCAACGGCCACGAGATCAAGGTCGTCTCCGCCAAGACCCCCGCCGAGCTCCCTTGGGGCGCCATGGGCGTCGAGGTTGTCATCGAGTCCACGGGTCTCTTCACCGAGGCCGCCAAGGCCCGCGGCCACCTCGAGGCCGGCGCCAAGAAGGTCATCATCTCCGCGCCTGCTAAGGATGAGGACATCACCGTTGTCATCGGCGTCAACGACGACAAGTACGACGCCACCAAGCACCACATCATCTCCAACGCCTCCTGCACCACTAACTGCCTCGCCCCCCTCGTGCACGTCCTGCTCAAGGAAGGCTTCGGCATCGCCGAGGGCCTGATGACCACCGTCCACGCCTACACCGCCACCCAGAAGACCGTCGACGGCCCCTCCAAGAAGGATTGGAAGGGTGGACGCAGCGCGGCCATCAACATCATCCCTTCGGCCACTGGCGCCGCCAAGGCCGTGGCGCTCGTCTGTCCCGAGGTGAAGGGCAAGCTCACCGGCATGGCCTTCCGCGTGCCCACCCCTACTGTCTCTGTCGTCGACCTCACCGTCCGCACGACCAAGGCCACCTCCCTCGCGGAAATCAAGGCGGCTCTCAAGAAGGCCTCCGAGACCTACCTCAAGGGTATCCTTGCCTACACCGAAGACGAGGTCGTCTCCTCCGACTTCATCCATGACAAGAGCTCCTCGATCTTCGACGCCGGCTCGTCCATCGAGCTCAATGCCAACTTCTTCAAGTTGATCAGCTGGTATGACAACGAGTGGGGCTACTCTAACCGCGTGGTTGAGCTCCTCTCCAAGGTCTCCTCCAAGGGCTGAGGTCGCGGGGGAGCCTGCCTGCAAAGGGCGCGGCGAAAGCCGCGCCTTTTTGTTGGCGCAGGCGTGGGACGAGAACGATGCTGGGGATACTGAGGAGACTAAGGATACTGGGGATACTGAGGATACTGAGGATGCTGGGGATACCGAGGAGGATGAGGATGGTGTAGGGTGGGTAGGCTCGGCAGATGATAGAGCGCGCGGATTTTCGTTTATTTCCTTTCCTCCTTCCTCCCTTCCCCTTTCGTCCGCCTTGTTGGGCAAAGAACTTTTTCTCAACCCCCGTACGCCCGCCTCCTCGGCCTCCCCAGTCTCCTCAGCCTCCTCAGTCTCCTCCTTCCTCCCCAGTCTCCTCGGTATCCTCAGTATCCTTAGTCTCCTCGGTATCCCCCTTCCCCCTTCCCCCTTCCTTTACCATCATGCCCGTCCAAACCATCCGCGATCTCGGCGACCTCAAAGGCAAGCGCGTCCTCATGCGCGTCGACTTCAATGTCCCTCAGGACAAAAAGACCGGGGCCATCACCAACACCCAGCGTATCGCCGCCGCATTGCCCACCATCCGGCACGCCCTCGAGGCCGGCGCCAGCGTCGTGCTCATGTCCCACCTCGGTCGACCCAACGGGCAGCCCGTCGAGCGCTTCTCGCTCCGTCCCGTCGCCGCCGAGCTGGCCAAGCTACTCGGCCGTGCGGTCGCCTTCTCGCCCGAGTGCGTAGGGCCCGTCGCTGAGCAGGCCGCGTCCGCGCTCAAGCCTGGCGAGGTACTCCTGCTCGAGAACCTCCGCTTCCACATCGAGGAGGAGGGCAAGGCCAAGCAGGAAGACGGCTCTAGCCTCCGCGCGGACCCCGCCAAGGTCGCCGCCTTCCGCGCCTCCCTCGGCAAACTCGGCGATGTCTACGTCAACGACGCCTTCGGCACCGCCCACCGTGCACATTCCTCGATGGTCGGCGTCGACCTACCGCGTAAGGTCGCCGGCTTCCTGCTCGAAGCCGAGCTCCGCGCTTTCGACGCTGTCCTGCGCGACCCTCGTCGACCTCTCCTCGCCATCCTCGGCGGAGCCAAGATTGCCGACAAAATCCCCCTCATCCGTAACCTCATCGAGAAGGCCGACGAAATCATCATCGGCGGCGGTATGGCTTACACCTTCCGCAAGGTCTGCGACGGCATGGAGATCGGCAACTCGCTCTTCGATAAGGACGGCGCCCTCATCGTCCAGGAACTCCTCAACAAGGCCAAGGCCCGCGGGGTCAAGGTCACTCTCCCCGTCGATTTCCTCTGCGGCGATAAGTTCGGCCCAGATTCCGCCACCCGCCCGGCTGACCTCGCCTCCGGCATCCCCGCTGGCTGGGAAGGTATGGACGCCGGCCCTCGCTCCATCGCCCTCTACACCGAAGCCATCGGTCGCGCCGGCACCATCATCTGGAACGGTCCCTGCGGCGTATTCGAGTTCGACACCTTCGCGACCGGCACCAAGGCCATGGCCGAGGCCGTCGCCGCAGCCACCGCACGCGGCGCCCTCACTGTGGTTGGCGGCGGCGACACCGCCACCGCAGCCAAGAAGTTCGGCGTCGATACCAAGGTCTCTCATTGCTCCACCGGCGGTGGAGCCTCTCTCGAGTACCTCGAGGGCAAGGAACTGCCCGGCGTCAAGGCTCTCGAGGCCCGCTAACGCGGGGAGGAGCGAGGTGCGGGGAGTGAGGAGCGAGCGCCGCTCCTTCCCCTCCCTCCTTTTCGCCCTAGGTTGACCTCCCGTCCTCCCTCCTCATCCTCTTCAATCCTTCGCCTCCCTCGTATCCTTCGGCTTCCCTTTTTCTTCTCTCGCTCCCCACTCCTCGCTCCTCGCTCCTCCCCTTATGTCCAAGCGCATCCCTCTCATCGCCGGTAACTGGAAGATGAACAAGACGGCCTCCGAGGCCGCCGAGCTCGTCAAGGCCCTCACCGCCTCCGTTGGCACCCAGTCCCATGTGCACATCGTGCTCTGCCCTCCCTTCACCGCACTGGATCGCGTGGCGGGCCTGCTGACTCCCGGTTCGATGACTCTCGGCGCTCAGAATCTGCACGAGAAGACCAATGGCGCCTTCACTGGCGAGGTCTCCGCCTCGATGCTCCGCGACCTCCACGTGAGCTACGTCATCCTCGGTCATAGCGAGCGACGCGCGCTCTTCGGCGAAACCGACGCGATTGTTAACCGCAAGGTCCTCGCCGCGCTCGAGGCCACGCTTCGCCCCATTCTCTGCGTTGGCGAGACCCTCGCCGAGCGCGAGGCTGGTCGCACCCTCGAAGTCGTCGGCACTCAACTCGAGGCTGGTCTCGCCGGGGTTCCCGCAGCCAAGGCCGACCAAGTGGTCATCGCCTACGAACCCGTCTGGGCCATCGGCACCGGAAAGACCGCCACCCCTGCGATGGCCCAAGAAGTGCACGCCTTCATCCGCTCCCGCCTCGGGCAAATCGTCGGTCTCGAGACCGCCTCGCGACTGCGCATCCTGTATGGCGGCTCGATGAAGCCCGACAACGCCGATGCCCTCCTCGCCGAGGCCGATATTGATGGCGGCTTGATCGGTGGCGCCTCGCTCGAGGCCAAGAGCTTCACAGAGCTCGTCCAAAGCGCCGCCCGTTCCGCCTCCGCCTAAGTCGATTAGGTCTTTTAACCCTCGGTTATGCCCCGACTAATAAGTCGGGGCTTCCTTTTGACATATCTTTCACATCTCCTACCCGAAACCACCACATTAAACTTCATAAGTCATTATCAATTAGTATTTTATGACTTTTTAACACTACATTTTCGTATTCCTTCCACTTTGGGCGCGCCTCGCCCCTTGATTTCACCCCGGAAACGCCTGTCGATTTGGGTTGCGAAGGGGTTAGGCGGCTGGGATTCCAAAATGAACTTTATGTGTCTCTCCAGGCATCGGAATCACCCCACTCGACTAGTCTCGGGTTCCCTGCCCCCTCGTCCCTCTCCCTTCGCCCTCTTCTTGGGCTGAGGATTCTCCCTCATCCTCCCTGAACGACGCCCGATGCGCCGCCTCCTCGAATTACTCAACCAGCCCGCCCGCCGCGGCAATCCCTTCCCTCGCTGGTCCAACTCCGCGCCCCTCAAGGTGCTCGTCTTCCTCGGACTCAGCGGCGCGTTGGTCGTCGCCGCGATCAACGAGTATGCCACGAATGCCTACCTCAACGTCGGCTACACGCCCGATCAGCCCGTCGCTTTCGACCATGGTTTCCACTCTGGTGTCCTCGGCCTAGATTGCCGTTACTGCCACACCAACGTCGAGAAGTCCCCTCACTCCAACGTGCCCGCTACCAGCACTTGCTGGAACTGCCACAGCGTGGTGAAGAAAGATTCCCCCGCCCTAGCGCCCGTGCGCGATAGCATCGCTACCGGCGAGCCCATCCGCTGGGTCAAGGTGCACAAGGTGCCCGACTACGTCTACTTCCCTCACAGCGTGCACGTCAGCCGCGGCATCAGCTGCGTCGAGTGCCACGGTCGCGTCGACCAAATGGAGGTCGTCGGACAGTCCAAGTCGCTGAGCATGTCCTTCTGCCTCGATTGCCATCGCAACCCCGAGCAGTCCATCCGCCCCATCGACAAGGTCACCGACCTCGCCTGGAAGGCGCCCACTCCCGAGGCCCAGCTCGAACAGGGACGCAAGTTCGTCCATGACTGGAAGGTCCTGCCGCCCCAGAGCTGCTCGGGCTGCCACCGCTAAAACCACTCCCCTCTTCCGCACCGATGAGCAAGCGCGTCTTTGTCCACCCCGAGCCCACTCCTGGCGAGCCCACGCCCTGGCGCAGCCTCGAGGAGCGCAATAAGTCCCCTGAGTTCCGCACTCGCGCAGAGCGCGAGTTCCTCGACGGCGCCTCCTCGCTCGATGGCGTTGACCGTCGCGGGTTCCTCCGCCTGATGGGCGCTTCCTTCGGCCTCGCCGGTCTCGGCCTCGCCGGTTGCCGCGAGCCTCGTCACCACACGCTGCCCTACGCGCGCACGCCCGAGATGACTATCCCGGGCATTCCGACCTACTTCGCAAGTTCCCTCCCTGGCGAACTCGCCAACCAGCCCATCCTCGTCGAGACCCACGGGCGCCGCCCGACCAAGGTCGAAGGCAATCCCAGCCATCCCGCCTCCGGCACCGCCTCCTCCAAGCTCGCACAGGCGAGCGTGCTCGACCTCTACGACCCCGACCGCGCGACTTTCTCGATCGGCTTCGAGGGTGCCAGCCTCTCGACTTCACGCGTCCGAGAGCAACTCGCCGGATTCGCTAAGTCTCTCGAAGCCTCTTCCGGCGCTGGGCTTGCCTTCCTCGCGCGCCCCTCGACCTCCCCCACTCGCCGCCGGCTCGTCGCCGCGCTCAAGTCCCGCTTCCCTCAGGCAATCTGGGCCGAGCACACGCCCTTCGACCAGGCCGCTGGCGACCGTGCCGTCGCTGCCAGCTCTCGCCTCATCCCCAACTTCGCCGCCGCGCGCCGTATCCTCAGCCTCGATGCGGACTTCCTCGGTTCCGGTGATGCCCAGGTTGAGGCCACCCGCGCCTACGCAGCCGCACGCCGCGCCGACACACCCGAGCAGGCCAAGGCCATGGTCCGACTCTACGTTGCCGAGTCCCTCTTCACCCTGACCGGCGCCGCCGCCGACCACCGGCTCAACCTCGCCAGTGCGCACCTGCCTGCGCTCGCTGCTGCCATCCTCGACGAGGTGCGCCGCCTCGCGGGATCCCCTTCTGGCGCACCGTTGCCGAAGCTCGACGTTCCTCCCGCTTGGATCGCCGAGTGCGCCGCCGACCTCTTCGCTCACCGCGGCAAGTCGCTGGTTGTTATTGGTCCTCACCTGCCCGCCGCTGCGCACGCGATTGTCCACGCCCTCAATCAGGAGCTCAATGCCTACGGCAAGACTCTCGACCTCGTCCGCACCGACGCAGACCGCCCCGCCTCCCTTGCTGCACTCGCCGCCGCCAAGCCCTCCGCCCTGGTCATCCTCGGCGGTAACCCTGCCTTCGACGCCCCTGCCGACAGCGGCTTTGCCTCTGCTGTCGCCGGTGTCAAACGCCTCGTCCGCCTCGGCCTCCACGGCCCGGAGTTCGACGAGACCTCCGCTCTCACGAGCGCCCAAGGCGGTCTCTTCGTTGCCGCCGCCCATTACCTGGAGTCATGGGATGATGGACGCGCGCTCGACGGCACCTACGTGCCCGTCCAGCCGATGATTGCGCCCCTCTACGACGGGCTCTCTGAAATCGAGGTCCTCGCCATCCTCGCCGGAGTCACCGGTGAGTCGCTTGATCTCGTCCGCGGCACCTTCGACGGCATCGCACGCGCCCTCGGCAAGGAGCCCACTCAGGCCGCCTTCGAGGCTTGGCTCGCTGAAGGCGTCTTGCCCGGCTCTGCCTTCCCCTCCGCCCCCGTTCCGGCGGCCTCCGATCGTCCCGTCTCCGAGCCTCCTGCGGTCTCCCGCGCCAACCTCGAGGTCCGCATCGTTCCTAGCTGCCACGCCGGCGACGGCGCCCAAGCCAACAATGCCTGGCTCCTCGAGCAGCCCGACCCGATGGCCAAGACCTGCTGGGAAAACGTTGTCCTGGTCAGCCCCGCCCTCGCCAAGGAGCTGGCCATCGAGCCCGCCCCCATGCTCATCAACCAGCTCGGTGCTCTCAACCGGAACATCAACCAACTGGTCGACGGTAAGCTAACTTGCCATGTCGTGCGCGTCACCCTCCACGGACGCGTCGTCGAAGGGCCTGCCTTCATCCTTCCTGGCCTTGCCCGCTGGACCATCGGCTTGCAGGCCGGCATGGGTCGTCGCGCCGTCGGTCGCGCCGGCGCCCGCGTCTCCGAACGCCTCAACGAAAACCGCATCGTCGGCGCCGGCTTCGACGCCTATCCTCTCTCCTCCTCCTCCGCCCCCTGCGGCGCCACCGGCGCCTCTCTCGAGCTGACCGGCCGCACCGCGGTCGTCGCCAACACCCAGGACCACTGGTCCATGGAGGGGCGTGACATCGTGCGCGAGGGATCGGCCGAGGAATTCGCCGCCAACCCTGCCTTCGCCGCGCGCCTCGGGCTCGATGGCCACGTGCCCCTCGCTTATTCCCCTGGCACCGAGGCCAGGCTCGGCGCTGCTGCTGTCGCCCTCACCACTCCCCGCGGCAACTCCGCCTACGAACATCCCGACCACGGCGTGCCGCCCAACATGCCCGCCTGGATCAACGCCGCCGACAAGGCGCCGCTGCCCCAGCAGTGGGGAATGTCCATCGACCTCAACACCTGCACGGGTTGCAACGCATGCGTCACCGCTTGCCAGGCCGAGAACAACATCCCCGTTGTCGGGCGCAGCCAGGTCCTGAAGGGTCGCGACATGCGTTGGATTCGCCTCGACCGTTACTTCTTCGATGGCCGCGAGTCCGCCGGGATGGATATCCCAGAGAACCCTCAAGTCACCTTCCTCGGCGTCGCCTGCCAGCATTGCGAGACCGCACCTTGCGAGTCTGTCTGCCCGGCCAACGCCACCGTCCACGACGAAGAGGGCCTCAACACCATGGCCTACAACCGGTGCATCGGCACCCGTTACTGCGCCAACAACTGCCCCTACAAGGTCCGCCGCTTCAACTTCATCGACTACAACGAGCGTCAGATCGGCCGGTTCTACGAAGGTCCTCTCGCTCCCAAGGGGATGCCCGAGCCGCTCAAGCTCCAGAAGAACCCTGATGTCTCCGTCCGGATGCGCGGCGTCATGGAGAAGTGCACCTACTGCGTGCAGCGCATCCAAGAGGCTAAGATCCAAGCCAAGGTCCGCGCCGGCGCCTCCTCCGACACCAAGGTCCGCGATGGCGCTCTCCAGGTCGCCTGCCAGCAGGCCTGCCCCGCCGGCGCCATCGAGTTCGGCGACATCTCCGATGCCGATTCCCGGGTGAGCAAGGCCAAGGCCTCGCCCCGCACCTACGGCGCCCTCACCTACCTCAACACTCGCCCGCGCACCACCTACCAGGCCAAGTTGCGCAATCCCAACCCTCGCATGCCCGGGCACACCGCCCTGCCGCTCAGCCGGGCTGAGATGGCCGGTCGCGAGGGCTCCCATCCCGCGCCCAAGGGCAAGGGTCACTGATCCTCTCATCCTTACCGCCGAAATTGTCCATGGCCCATCGCCCTGAATCCGCCGCCGCCCCCGAGGTCCTCTCGCGCGTGCGCCCGGCCGAGCTCCCCCGTCCGGAGCTCGTCCTCAACAACCGCTCCTTCCACTGGATCACCGATAAGGTCTGCGGCATCGTCGAGGAGCCCACCCCGCACTGGTGGAAGGTCACCTTCGTGGTCGCCCTCCTGCTTGCCTCCTTCACCGGGGCGGGCCTGCTCTACCTCGTCTCCACCGGCACCGGCGCCTGGGGCTTACGCTCTCCCGTCGGCTGGGGCTGGGCCATCGTCAACTTCGTCTTCTGGGTCGGTATCGGCCACGCTGGCACACTCATCTCCGCCATCCTCTGTCTCCTCCGGCAGCGCTGGCGGACCTCCATCAACCGCGCGGCTGAGGCCATGACCATCTTCGCGGTGATGTGCGCGGGTATCTTCCCACTCTTCCACGTCGGACGCGTCTGGTTCGCTTGGTGGCTCTTCCCCATCCCTAATCAGAACGCCATCTGGCCCCAGTTCCGCTCACCCCTCGAGTGGGACGTCTTTGCGGTCTCGACCTACTTCACCGTCTCCACCCTCTTCTGGTACATGGGGATGATCCCCGACCTCGCCACCATCCGCGACCGCGCCACCACTCTCTGGCGCAAGGCCTTCTACGGCTTCCTCGCCATGGGCTGGCGCGGCGGCAATCGCCAGTGGAGCAACTTCGAGATGGCCTACCTGCTCCTCGCTGGCCTCTCCACGCCGCTGGTGCTCTCTGTCCACACCATCGTCTCGTTCGACTTCGCCGTCTCGATTGTCCCCGGCTGGCACACCACCATCTTCCCTCCTTACTTCGTGGCCGGCGCTATCTTCTCCGGCTTCGCCATGGTGCTCACCCTGATGCTTCCCCTGCGTGCGATTTATCGCCTGCACGATGTCATCACCCAGTACCATATCGACAACATGACGAAGATCATCTTGGCGACGGGCACCATGGTCGGGTACGCCTACGCTACCGAGTTCTTCATCGCGGCCTACTCTGGCAACCCCTACGAGAAGTTTGCCTTCATCAACCGTGCCTTCGGCCAGTATGCCTGGGCCTACTGGATCATGGTGACCTGCAACGTCATCTCGCCCCAGCTCTTCTGGTTCAAGGCCGTCCGCGAGAATCACGCCCTCGTCTGGATCATCTGCCTCTTCGTCAACGTTGGCATGTGGTTCGAGCGCTTCGTCATCACCGTGACCTCGCTCGCTAACGACTACCTGCCTTCGTCCTGGGGCTACTACAGCCCGACCATCGTGGACATCTTCACCTTCTTCGGGACGTTTGGATTCTTCTCCGTCCTCTTCCTCCTCTTCATCCGATTCCTCCCCCTCCTGCCGATGGCCGAGGTCAAGATGGTCACCCCCCAGGCCGACCCCCACGCCCACTGAGCACGGAGCACGACACCGATGAACGACCGTAACCCTTCCGACGCCCCCTCCCGCCGCGACTCGCGCGACCCTCGTGGTCCCCGCGTGCACGGCGTTGCCGCGAGCTTCCGCAGCCCCCCCGATGTCTACCGCGCCGCCGAGCGCATCCGCGACCTCGGCTGGACGCGCTGGGATGTCCATACCCCCTATCCCATCCACGGGCTCGACGCTGCCATGGGCCTGCCTCGCTCCTCCATTCCCCGTCTCACTCTCCTCGGCGGACTGACTGGCTTTGTCGCCGGCTGCCTGCTCACCTGGTACACCAATAGTTACGACTACCCGCTCATCGTCGGCGGTAAACCCTACTGGAGCGTCATCTATCCCTTCCCGGTGCTCTATGAGTGCACCATTCTCTTCGCGGCCTTTGGTACCTTCTTCGGGCAGTTCCTCACCAACCGCCTTCCTCGTCACCACCACCCGCTCTTCGAACTGCCCCAGTTTGCTCGGGTGACTGACGATGGCTTCATGGTCGTACTCGAGGCCGGCGACCCGCGCTTCTCAAGCCCCGAGGACGCCCGTGACCTCCTCCATTCCCTCGGAGGCCAAGAGATCACCCTTGTCCGCGACTGAACCGCCATGCGCATCGCCCTCTCCATCCTCGCCCTTCTGGCAGTCGCCACCGTCTCCTTCCTTGGAGTCCGGGGCAAGGTCTCCAAGGAGCCGCCCGTCCAGGTCTTCGACGACATGGACAACCAGCCCAAGCTTGATCCCCAGGGTGTGTCTCCTGTCTTCGCCGACGGCTCCGCCGCCCGGCCCGCCATCCCCGGCAGCGTCCCCCGCGCCACCGGCCTTGAGCCAGCCAAGATTCTCGACCCGGGCTTCCGCCGCGCCGAGTCCCTCAACCCCGAGTTCGTCACGGGCAAGGACGCCTCCGGCGCCTGGGTGGCCTCCTTCCCTAAGATCTCCCTGACCCAGGGGCCCGACGGCAAACTGCTCCCCTACAAGGTCGACGTCGCCACTCTCGAGCTCGGTCGCAAGAAGTATGAAATCTTCTGCGCCGTCTGTCACGGCTCCGACGCCGCAGGCAATGGCATCCTCAAGGCGCGCGCCACCATCGAGGGCGCGGCCTCCATGCCGACCATCGCCAACCTCCAGACCCAGCTCTTCCGCTCCTACCCCGCGGGGCAGCTCTACGATGTCGTCGCCAACGGCAAGAACACCATGCAGCCCTACGGCGACTATCTCACCCCCGAGGAGCGCTGGGCCGTCGTGGCCTACCTGCGCGCCCTCCAGCTCTCCCAGGCCTTCCCGCCTGAGCTGACCCCCGCGTCCGTCAAGGACGCCATCAAGTGACCCTCTCGCCATGAGCGACTCCCGTTCCCCTTCCGTTTGGTCAGCCCGCTGGCCCTTGCTCGCCGGCCTAGCCGTCGTCGCCCTTGCCGGCGTCTACACGCTCGCTCTCGGTGATCCCGGCCACGGTGCCCGGCCCCAGATGTCGCTCCTCTTCGGCGCGCTCTTCTGGGTCTGTGCCCTCGTCGGCGTGCTCATGCTCACCATGATCACCCGGCTGTTCGATGCTGGCTGGGCGCCGATCATCCGTCGTTCATGGGAGTTTGCGCTGCCCGCCCTGCCGCTCGTCATCCTGCTCGGCATCGTCCCCCTCGCCCTCGTGCCTGAGCTTCGCCACGGCGTCTGGGAATGGACCAAGGCCGACGACCATGCCATCCACGCTAAGTCTTGGTTCCTCAACGAGACCTTCTTCGTGGCACGCATCGGGTTCTATGTGGTCTTCTTTGCCCTGATGGCTTGGGCCTTGCGCCGCTGGTCGTTCGCCCAAGATCGCGACCGCACCCCCGCGCACACCCACGTACTCCACGGCTTCTCCGCAGTCGGTGTGCCGCTCTCCGCCCTCGCCCTCACCTTCCTCGCCTTCGACTGTTTGATGGCCCTTTCGTACCACTGGTTCTCGACCATGTACGGTGTCTGGTTTTTCTCGCTCGGTATCCGGCTAGCCCTCGCCTTGACCGTCATCGTCACCCACCACCTCGCCACCCGTGGCTGGCTAGCGGGTATGCTCAATCAAGCCCATCGCCACGTGCTCGGCTGCCTGATGCTAGCCTTCACCGTCTTCTGGGCCTACATCAGCTTCTCGCAGTACTTCATCATCTACAACGCCAACATCCCGGAGGAGACTTTCTGGTACAACATCCGCGAGCTCGACTCCTCCACCGGCCTCAAGAACCAGTGGTGGTGGGTGTCGATGTGGCTAGTCTTCGGTTTCTTCCTGCTGCCCTTCCTGCTCCTGCTGTTCTACCGCACCAAGGTGGTCGCCTCGCGCCTCGTCGCTGTCGCTTGGCTCATCCTCCTCGGCGGGCTGGCCGACTTGCAGTTCAACGCCATCCCCCGCCAGGATCATGGCTCCCTTGCGATCGAGCCCTTCCTCAGCCCCTACCTCGCACTCGACCTGCTCAGCGTTGTTGGCTTCGGTGCCTTAGTCGGCGCCGTCTTCCTCCGCTCCGCTGGACGCGCCGAGTGCATTCCCGTCCACGATCCCCGCATCCAGGAATCCCTCGACTACCATGAGTGACACCCGCCGTGAGCCCTCCCGACCGCTCGGCTCTCCTATCCTATCTTGGCTAGGCGCCGCCTCCTACGTGCTGGTGGCCTTCGGCGTCATTGCCGCTGCCCACTTCGCCACCCGTCCGACCAAGTCGGCCACTGCTGCCAACCGCGAGCAGCACCTCCAGCTCCGCCGTGACATCGAGGCCAAGGCGCGCCAAGCCTTGACCCAGCCCGGTCGCAATGCCGATGGCACCTACCGCGTCCCTCTCGAGCAGACGCTTCAGCTCGTCGCCCAAGACCCCCGTCGCCTCGACGCCGTCAGGGCGCAAGCCCTCAAGGAGCTGGAAGCCGCAAAGTGATTGCCGCGACCGACAGCTCCTTCTGGGACCTCTCACTGCTAGCGGTCTTCCTGCTGGGCGGCTTCTTCCTCGGCTCGGCGGTTTGGGCCCTCGCCTGGTCTCGTCGCTCCGGGCAGTTCGAGGACCTCGAGCGCGCCTCGCGCAGCATCTTCGACAAGGATGAGCCCGAGGGCTCCATCCAGGATCGCTTCCCCGACTAACCTCCCCCTTCCCATGTCATCCGACCCCGGCCAGCAGGTACTGCGGCAACATTCCCCGATTGAGGAGTACCAGTTGGGCCGCGTGGCCCAAATCGACCGCTCCCTCGCCACCTCGGTCAACTTCTTCGCGTTGATGTCGGTCCTCTGGCTCGTTGCCGGCTCCCTGCTCGGGCTCATCTCCGCTATCAAGTTCCACCTGCCCGAGTTCCTCAACTCGGAGGCTCTCACCTTCGGTCGCGCGCGCACGCTCCACCTCAATATGGTGGCCTACGGTTGGTCGTTTAACGCCATCTTCGCCGTCGCTCTCTGGATTATGCACCGCATCGCCAAGGTGGAGTTCCGCCAAGGCTGGGTCGCCATGCTCGGCGGCATTGGCTGGAACCTGACCCTGGTCTGGGGCATGATTACCATCGCCCAAGGCAAGATGACTGGCGTCGAGTGGCTGGAGATGCCTCGCGAAGTCGCGCCCTTCCTTGGCATCTGCTTCCTGCTCATCTGCCTCTGGCCCGTAGTGGCCTTCTCCCGCCGCCAGACCCAGCACGTCTACGTCTCCCAGTGGTACATTCTAGCCGCGGTCTTCTGGCTGCCCATCCTCTACCTCGTCGCCCAGATGATGATCCTCTGGTTCCCCGCCCGTGGCACTGTCCAGGCGGTGGCCAACTGGTGGTTCGGGCACAACGCCATCGGGCTCTTCCTTACGCCCGTTGGTGTCGCCGCGATGTACTACTTCATCCCCAAAGTACTCGGCCGCCCCATCCACAGCTACTACCTCTCGGTGGTCGGCTTCTGGACCTTCGCCCTCTTCTACAACTGGGCCGGTGTGCACCACCTCATCGGCGGCCCCATCCCTGTCTGGCTGCAGTCCGCCGGCATCGTCGCCTCGGTCATGATGGTCGTCCCCGTCCTCGTCACCGCGATCAACTTCCACTACACCACCGCCACGGCTGGTTCTTGGGGGCACATCTGGCGCAGCCCCACCCTGCGCTTCACCATCTTCGGCGCCTTAAACTACACCCTCTCGAGCTTGATTGGTTCGTTGATGTCGCTGCGTGATATCAACTCCGTGACCCACTTCACCAACTTCACCGTCGGGCATGCCCACCACGGCATGCATGCCTTCCTCGCCATGGCTCTCTTCGGCGCCCTCTACTTCATGCTGCCCCGCCTCACCCGGCGGGAATGGCCCTCCGCCTCGCTCATCCACGCCCACTTCTGGCTATGCGCCATCGGCATCGCCGGCTACGTCGTCGTCATGAGCATCCACGGCTGGATGCAGGGCATGCAGTGGAACGCCGCCCAGATGACGCCCGCCCAGGTTGCCATCGCCGCCTATCCCTGGAATGTCGCCCGCTCAGTCTTCGGCGGCCTCCTTACCCTCGGCCACATCGTCTTCTGCGTCCATGTCATCTGGATGCTCATCCCTCGCGCAGAGCGCCGCGACGGCCCCACCTTGCTCGCCCGATGAACAACCTGCATCTCATCTACGCCGGCGTCTTCTTCTCGATCGCCTTTTCTTGGAGCGGGCTCGTCCTGAGCAGCCAGATTCAGCAGGCCGACCTCGTCCCCGCTGCGGCGGAAGAAGGGGGTCCCCTCATGCCCCCTCTTGAGACCGGACAAGCCGTGCTTGGTAAGGCCGTCTACATTGCACAGGGCTGCAACTATTGTCACACCCAGCAGGTTCGCCCCGTGGGCATCGGTGGCGACATCGCCCGCGGCTGGGGGCGCCGTCCCACCGTCTCGCGCGACTACATCCTCCAAGATCGCGTTCTGCTCGGCACCATGCGCACCGGTCCCGACCTGGCCGACATCGGCACGCGCCAGTCCTCCGACGACTGGCACCATCTCCACCTCTTCGACCCTCAGCTCACCTCTGCCGGGTCCAACATGCCTTCCTTCCGCCATCTCTACGAACTGCGTCAGGCCGATAAGGTGAAGTCCCCCCTCCGCCTTCCCCCCGGACATCCCCAATCCGCTCCCGCGGGCATGGTCTGGGTGCCGACGGAGCGCGCCCTCACCCTCGTCGCCTACCTGAAGTCCCTTCGCCTCGATTACGCCTCCCCCGAGGCCAAGCTGCCCGAATAATCCCATGAATGATCGCCCTTCCAACTCCCGCCATCCCCGACGCGAGCCGGGACGTTCCGATGGTGAGGACCGCCGCTTCCGCGAGGAGTTCTCCGATGGTAAGCTCACGGAGGTCCATAGCCAACTCGCCCGCGAGAAGGA
>JBFZFD010000174.1:0-3114 GCA_041306485.1 Opitutia bacterium
CTACGCATCTGGTACCATGTCCAACCCCTACTCATCTGGGACCATGTCCAACCCCTACGCATCTGGGACCATGTCCCTCGACCTACCCGCCCTTAACCGCGCCGCCACCGAGGCCCGCGGCCTCGCCATGGACGCCGTCGCTGCCTGCCACTCCGGCCACCTCGGCCTGCCGCTCGGTGCCGCTGAGATTGGCGCAGCCCTCTACGGGAGCTTCCTCCGTCACGACCCCGCTGACCCCGCCTGGCCCAACCGCGACCGGTTTGTCCTCTCCGCCGGACACGGTTCCATGTTCGTCTACTCGTGGATCCACCTCGCCGGCTTCGACCTGCCCCTCGACGAGGTGAAGGCCTTCCGAAAGCTGCATAGCAAGACCCCCGGCCACCCCGAGTTCGGCGAGACCCCGGGCGTCGAGGCCACCACCGGGCCCCTCGGCCAAGGCACTGCCAACCTCGTCGGCATGGCCATCGCGGCACGGATGGCCGCGGCCCGCTTCAACACCCCTGAGCACACGCTCTTCGACCATCTGGTGGTCGGCTTGGCCGGCGACGGTTGCCTGCAAGAAGGTATCTCCCACGAGGCGGCCTCGCTCGCCGGAAGACTCGGCCTGGATAACCTGGTCATGCTTTACGACTCCAACGATGTAACCCTCGACGCCATGGCGTCCAAGACCCAGAACGAGGACACCGCCAAACGCTACGAGGCCTGCCAGTGGGATGTCACCACGCTGCCCGACGGCCACAACATCGCCGCCATCTCCGCGGCGCTCGAGTCCGCCCGTGCCCTGCGCAACGGCAAGCCGAAGCTCATCATCTGCAAGACTACCATCGCCAAGGGTATCCCCGAGGTTGCTGGCTCCAGCAAGGGACACGGCGAAGCCGGCGTGAAGTTTATCCCCGCCGCCCGCAAGGCCCTTGGGCTCCCCGAGGAGACATTCTTCGTCTCCGCCGAGACCCGCGCCTTCTTCGCCGCTCGCAAGGCCATCCAAGCCAAGGCCCGCGCTGCCTGGCAGTCCACCCACGCCGCCTGGGCCAAGGCCCATCCCTCCAAGGCCGCCGAGCTGGCCAAGGGGCTCGCTGGCGAACACGGCTCCGCCCAGTCCCTCCTTGCCGCCATCCCGGAGATGGGCGCCAACAAGCACGCCACTCGTGCCTCCGGGGAAATCGTGCTCAACGCCGCCGCCAAGGCCTCGCCCCTCGTCGTCTCCGGCTCCGCCGACCTTCACGGCTCAACCAAGAACTACCTCAAGGACATGGGCGACTTCGACGTCGAGTCACCCCAGGGGCGTAACCTCTACTTCGGCATCCGCGAGCACGCCATGGGGGCGATCCTCAACGGCATCGCCTATCACGGTATATTCAAGGGATCCGGAGCGACCTTCCTAACCTTCTCCGACTACCTGCGCCCCTCCATCCGCGTCGCCGCTCTGGCCAAGCTCCAGGTCTTCTACATCTTCACCCACGACTCCGTCGGGGTTGGCGAGGACGGACCCACCCACCAGCCGGTCGAGACCGTGGCCGCTCTGCGCTGCATCCCGAACCTCGACGTGCTGCGACCCGCCGACGCCGAGGAGACCGCCGCGGCCTACGCCCACGCCATCAGCCGGCGCGATGGCCCTGTCGCCCTCGTACTCTCGCGACAGAACGTCCCCTCGCTCGACGCTATCCCTGCCTCCGTCCGTCGCGATGGCACCCTCCGCGGTGGCTACATCGCGCGCAAGGAGACCGCTGCCCTAGAGCGCATCCTCATCGGCACCGGGAGCGAGCTCCAGCTTGCACTGGCTGCTGCCGAGACGCTCGGTGCTGGCACCCGCGTTGTCTCGCTGCCGTCGATGGAAGTCTTCGCCCGCCAGCCCAAGTCCTACCAGGAAGAAATTCTCCCCGCGGCCTGCCTCCGGCGCGTGAGCGTCGAGGCTGGTGTCACCTTACCCTGGGGCCGCTATGTCGGCCTCGCGGGCAAGTCCATCGGGACCGACGGCTTTGGCCTGAGCGCCCCTGGCGACACTGTGATGCGCGAGCTAGGTATCACCGTCGAGGCCGTTATCGCCGCCGCCCGCTAAAGCTGCGGCTCAGCGCGGGGTAAGGATATCGGAGAGAGGGACGGTAAACAACGCACCCTCCTCCGAGCCTAGGATAAGAGTCTTCTCATCCGTCCAGGCACAACCCTCGAGTTGCCACTGCCCTGCCGGGGGCTGGATGAGGCGCGCGTGGGCGGTACCCATCAGCGGATTTTCGGGCTGCCCCTTAAGGTCGAACACCCAGAGCAGGCGGTAGGTGAGAACGGCTAGCCAGCGACCGTCGGGAGATATCGAGGCATCGGTGACCATCCCACGAGCCTCCCAAAGCCCCAGCTGGGTTAGGAAGGCGCGGTCGCCAAGCGCAGGAATCTCGGCCCGCCAGAGGGACGACTGGGTATCCTTGCGATGCTTCGTCAGAAGGTGGACCTTGCCGCGGTAGTGGAAGATCGCCTCGCAATCATGGCGCAAATCGGGATCAGGAAACTCGCGTTGGTCTGGCCAGGAGAAGCTCACCTTGCGCGCAGGTGCCGTGGTCGCAGCGCCGGGGGTGGGTTCAGGCACGAGGTAGAGGCTGAGCTCACGTCGACGGGAGAGATTATTGCCAACATCACCAATGATGAGGTTGCCCGCGCCGTCCTCGGTGAGCGCCTCCCAGTCAAGGTTCTGCGCCCCCACGACCTCGGACCCCAGATGGCCAAGGCCAGCCGTCCCGCTGACCACCAATCCGATGGGCCGGATGGGCACCAAGCGGGCTTGGCCTCCTGAATCACTCAGTGCCCAGAGCGTGCGGGGATGGCGACGGCTCGCCACAAGGGCCGAGCACTCGGAGACCGCCCGCCGGTCGATCGAGCCCGATGCGCGAAGGACGAGGGGAGGGCGGTCAGGGACATCAGGACGGTGCGCGACGAACCCAGAGGCCACCGCCGCAAGGGGGAGGAAAAGGGCGACGAGGCGGAGAACACGCACGCTTGGATGCTCACCTCTGCCAAGAGGAGGGCAAGGCGATTGGCGCCTTTTCTGCTGACCTGATGGTCGCCCTAGGCACAGTCGAGACGTGGCCCGAAAATCCTCACGCGCGCTCTGGACCGCCGCCCTTAAGG
>JBFZFD010000175.1:0-15947 GCA_041306485.1 Opitutia bacterium
TTCTTCGGGTTGCATCTTTGTTTTTTGGTTTGGGGTGTCCGCGTGGACGCGGACGGCGGCCGAGGCCGCGGGTTTGCCGACTAAAGTCTCGGGAGAATCCCGGGCCGGCTAGGCTCGCGGCAGAGAGCCGCGAGCCTCCTCCATAGATGGGGGAGGGGCAGGGGCAAGACGAAAGGGCCTCAGCGGGCCTCGTCCGAGAAGCGGCTCTCCCGGATAACCACGATGCGGATGGTCCCCGGGAAGCTCAGGGTCGCCTCAATCTGCACGCGGATGGACCTGGCGAGTTCGGCTGCCCCGGCGTCGTCGATGTGGGTGGGTTGGACGATGACCCGCAGCTCTCGGCCTGCCTGCAGGGCGTGGGCCTCGCTCACCCCGGGGAAGGTTAGGGCAATCTCCTCAAGTCCGCGCTGGCGGCGGATGAGGCCATCGATGCTCGAGGCGCGGGCGCCGGGACGCGCGCCGCTGGCGGCATCCGCGATCATTACCAAAGGAGCGTAGACGGATTCTGGATCGACCTCGCGATGATGCGCGGCGACCGCGTTGACCACCCGGGGGTCTTCTCCCAGACGACGCAAGAGGGCGGCGCCGGCCAAGGCGTGGCTTCCCTCTGCCTCCGCCTCGAGGGCCTTACCGATATCGTGCAGAAGGCCAGCGCGCTTCGCTGGCGTCGGGTCGAGGCCCAGCTCGGAGGCGAGCATGGCGCAGAGCCGGGCGACCTCGACCGAGTGGGCTAGAGTGTTTTGGTTGGCGGAGAGGCGGAAATGGAGACGGCCGAGCAAGTCCTCGACAGCAGGGTCCATCGGGGGAAGGCCGAGGTCACGGACCGCGCCCGCGCCGAGTTTGCGTACCGAGGCCTCGACCTCCCCGCGGGCCTTAGCCACGCAGGCCTCGATGAGCACCGGGGACACGCGGCCATCGGCAATGATGGCGCGCAAGGCGATTCGGGCAGCCTCGCGCCGCACCGGGTCGAAGCAGGAGACGATGACCGCGTCTGGCGTCTCGTCGATAAGTAGGGTGGCCCCGGTGAGTTGCTCGAAGGTGCGGATGTTGCGGCCTTCGCGGCCAATCAAACGGCCCTTCATGTCCTCCCCAGGGATGTCGACCATCACAGCGCTGGCCTCCTGGACGAGCTCCGGGGTCAGGCGTTGCATGGCGGCGAGAAGCCGATGGCGAGCCTCCTTCCCCACCGCCTCCTCGGTTTGGCTGACGATTTCCTCCCGGAGGCGCCGGGCTTCCTCTGTGAGGTCTTTGCGGATAGCCTCGATGGCGGCCTGACGTAACTGTTCTGGGGGTAAGGCCACTAGCCGGATACTTTCTTGGCGGATGCGCTCGGCCTCGGTCGCGGCGCGAGCACGCTCTTCGGCGGCCTCGGCGGCATCGCGCTTGGCGGTCTCGCTGGCTAGCTTGGCCGTTGCTCGATCGGTGTCAGCGATGGCCTGGGACTCCGCGGCGGCGGCGTTGCCTTCCCGGCGGGCGAGCTCGACTTCCGACTTAAGGCGGCGCTCGTGCAGCTGTTGGAGGGTGGACTCGCGCCACTTGGCCACCGCATAGGCCACGATGGCCCCGGAGGAGAAAGCCACGGCGGCGATGATGTTTTGGTCGGTGGCTACTGCCATGGCTGCCGGCGGGCCTCTGAGATTCTCCCCAGCCCGCTGGCTCAGCAAGTCCCTTTTCCCCGGCTTGCGCCCGGCGGCGGTGGTGGCAAGTTGGGTCTATGGGGCATCCCTCGCGCAACACCCTCGCCTGGCTCACCCAGGCCCGGGACGACGTGCTTGCCTTTGCCCGCATCACCGACTGGACCCAAGTCGTCATCATCCTTCTGCTCTGCGTGGTCGGTTACTTCTCCATCGAGTCGGCGGGCGACCTCCGCGATTCCCGCTTTCACCACCAGCAGCTGCTTTACATGGTGATCGGCTGGGGCGCCTACTGGGCCCTGGCCTCCATTGATTACCGCGAGCTCCGGCGCTTCGCTCGCTGGATTTACCTTGGGGGGCTCGCCTTGCTCCTGCCGATCTTCGTCTGCGCAGTACTCGGCACCGATTTTGGGTCCATCATTCGCTCGGTCTACGGCGCCCGTCGCTGGATTAACCTGGGGTTCTTCTCCATCCAACCCGCGGAGTTCGCCAAGGTCACCACCTTGATCATGCTCGCAGCATTTCTCGCCCGCTCGCACGTGGGCCGCCTGCGCGATAGCTGGCAGGCGTTGCTCGGCGTCGCAGGTATCGCTCTCGCCCCCTTTTTCTTGATTTTTATGCAGCCTGACCTAGGCTCCTCTCTCATCTTCGTTCCCCTGTCAGCCGCCGTCCTTCATGCTGCCAATCTCAGCCGGAGGTTCTTTGTGGCGGTGGGCATCGTCCTGACGGCCCTTCTCGTCCTCACTGCGATTGATCTTTCTGCCTACTCCGACCGGGTGCAGGCCCGTATCCAATCACACCCGGAGGATCGCAACCCCACCGCCTCCATACGTGGCCAGCACGATGCCGACGCATGGTTTATCCTCCTCAAGGACTACCAGCGCGAGCGCATCCTCGCCTTCGTCGCCCCCGAGCGCGCCGACCCGCGCGGAGTAGGCGCCAGCTGGCAGGTCCGTCAGGCACTCATCGCGGTCGGACGAGGTGGTGTTACCGGGCAGGGGCATCGCGAAGGCATGCAGGCCCGGCTCGGTTACCTGCCTGAGGCCGCCGCCCACAACGACTTCGTCTTCTCTGGCTTCGCCGAGGAACAGGGGCTCGTCGGGTCCCTCGCCCTCGTCTCCCTCTACGGCTTGCTCATCTGGCGCGTGCTCCGCACCGGCCTACGTGCCGCCGACCACTTTGGCTCCTTCCTCGCCGTCGGCGCCGCTGCTATCCTCTCCGCCCACATTATCATTAATGTGGGCATGAACGTCAACCTGATGCCCGTCACGGGCGTCCCCCTGCCTTTCCTCAGTTACGGGGGCTCCTTCATCCTCAGCTGTTTTCTGCTCCTTGGACTTGTCCAGAGCGTACACCGGCATGCGCCGGGCGGCGAGGGTGGGGGGCTTCCAGCCACGGCCTAAAAAGCCACCCCACCCATAATGCCCAACAATCATCCCGAAGACAACGACACCCACCCCGAGCACGAGCACGACCGCGACCACGGCCGCGAGCACGAGCACGAGCACGAGGAGGACGAGGCCACCGAGCCCGCCGCCGCGGGCACCGCGCCCCAGCTCTCGCCCGACAAACTCGCCGCCGACGCCGCTTCGCGCCGCAAGGACCTCCCCTTGCTGCAGCGAATCGCCAAGCATTTCTCCAAGGACCGGGACACCTACCGGGAGCTGGTCATCAACAGCGAGACCCTCGAGAAGCGCGTCGCCCTCCTGCGCAATGGTATCCTCGAGCGCTTCGAGCTCGAGCATCGCAGCGAGAACCGGATGGTTGGGGCGATCTTCAAGGGACGGGTGCAGAACCTCGAGGCCGGCCTCAAGGCTGCCTTCGTCGACATCGGCCAGCCCAAGAACGCCTTCCTTCACTACTGGGACATGCTCCCCGCGGCTAATGACTCCCAGGTCGAGTTCATCCGCGACAACGAGTCCGCCGAGCAGAAGCAGCGCAAAGCTCGGCACCAGGCCAAGGACATTCCCCAGCTCTTCCCTGTCGGCTCGGAGATTGTCATCCAAGTGGTCAAGGACCAGATGGGTACCAAGGGCCCCCGTTCGACGACCAATATCGCCATCCCTGGCCGGTTCCTCGTTCTCATGCCCTTTAGCGGGGCCTGCGGTGTCTCTCGCAAGATTGAGGACCCGCGCGAGCGCGATCGCCTGAAAGATATCCTCCGCAACCTCACCATCCCCGAGGGGATGGGCGTGATCATCCGCACGGCGGGCGAGGGCAAGCAGCCCCGCTGGTTCGTGCGCGACCTCCATATGCTGCTGCGCAAGTGGCAGGCCATCGTCGAGAAGATCAACGAGCCCGGTAATCGCCCCGTCCTCCTCCACCGCGAGCCAGGTCTGATTGAGCGCACCGTGCGCGACTTCCTTACCGAGGAGATCGACCGCATCCTCGTCGACAACCCGGCCGAGTTCGACGCCGTCCGCGAGGCGGTGGCGGAGATCTCGCCCCGATCCCGGGCGAGGGTCGCCCTCTACGAGGACCCCATCCCCGTCTTTGAGCGCTACAATATTGAGCGGCAGATCGAGCAGCTCCTCTCCCGTCGCGTGCCCCTGCCCAGCGGCGGGGAGATTGTCATCGATGAGACCGAGGCCCTGACCTCGATCGACGTCAATACCGGCGGACACCGGGGTAAGGACGGCGCCAAGGACTATATTCTCGCGGCCAATCTCGAGGCTGTCACCGAGGCCGCCCGCCAGATCCGCCTGCGCAACCTTGGGGGGCTCATCATGATCGACACCATCGACATGAAGAATCCGAAGGACCGGAAGAAGGTCTTCGACAAGATGCGCGAGGAGATGGAGTCGGACCGGGCTAAGCACCAGATCTTGCCCATCTCCCAGCTCGGCGTCCTCCAGATGACTCGTCAGCGCCACTCCGAGTCAGCCACCACCACCCTTTACACCCGCTGTCCCTACTGCGCCGGCACGGGTAAGGTGAAGAACGCCCGTACCGTCTCGGTCGAAATCCAGCGCCGCCTACTCAGCGTCATCCGTAAGCAGCGCGAACTGGTCGGCGCTGACCGTGAGATCGAGCTCAATATCGTGCTCCACCCCCTCGGGCTTGACCGCATCGTCACAGAGGACCGCGACTTCTTCCGCGACCTGATGAAGTCCTGCAAGGTCAGGCTCGGCACCAAGGCCGACCCCTCCTACCACGTCGAGAACTTCAAGATCCTCGACGGCGCCGGCAAGGAGCTGCGATGAATGGCATTAAGCCGGTAAGCGATTAAGCCATTAAGCATACTTTTGTCTCCGCAGCAGGCGTAGGCTGTTAAGGCAGACGAGGACGGTGCTCCCCTCGTGGGCGATGACGCCCACTGGGAGGGGTACTCCCTGCGCGATGGTCAGGAAGGCCATGATGCCGACGGTGCCGAGGGAGAGGGCCAGGTTCTGGCGGATGATGCGGTGGGTGCGAAGGCTGAGGTCGTAGGCGACGACCAACTTGTCCAGGCGATCGTCGACAAGGAGGATATCGCTCGTTTCCTTGGCCACGTCGCTCCCCCTTCCTCCCATGGCGACGGCCACGTCGGCCACGGCAAGGGAGGGCGCGTCGTTGATGCCGTCGCCGACCATGGCGACGACCCGCCCCTCGGCGGAGAAGCCGCGGATGCGTTCTACTTTGTCCCAGGGTTTCAGCCCCGAAGCTACCTCGGGCATGCCAATCTCGGCCGCCGCACGCGCCGCCGCGCCCGACTTGTCGCCCGTGAGCATCACGCAGCGGATGCCGCGGGCGGCGAGGGCCGCCAGCATCGGCTTGCTCTCGGTGCGCACGGTGTCGCGCAGGCGTACCTGCATCCAGGAGGCTCCATCCGAAACCCAGACTTCGCTGCCGAGACCCTCGTCCGATACGGCATCCGGCTCAGGCGCGCCGACGAACGTGCGCTTGCCCATCCGCCAGAGCTGCCCACCGATGCGCCCCTGCAGCCCCTCACCGGTGACGGCCTCGAACTCCGTGGGAGTCGTTGGCAGTACGCCCCGGGTCGCGCACCAAGAGGCGACCGAGCGGGAGAGCGGGTGGGACGAGGCCGCACCAAGCGCGGCTAGCGCGGCTAGCGCGGCTGGCTCGTTCTCCGCCGGCTCGCAGCGGTGACCGACTACCGCCGGCTCTCCCCGGGTGAGGGTGCCCGTCTTGTCGAAGCAGATCAGGTCCACTTCCGCTAGGCGCTCCACTGCGGCGCCCCCGCGGAACAGGATACCCCGCCGGGCGCCGCAAGCGATGGCGGCGAGGACCGCCGAGGGGATAGAGAGGACGAGGGCGCAGGGGCTGGCCACCACGAGGAGGGTCATCGCCCGGTAGAGCGCGCCCGCCGAGGCGGGCTGGTCGCCACCCTCTGCGACGATGAAGGGCGTCCCCGCCTGGAGTAGGTAGAGTAGGAAGGCGATGGACGAAGCGATCACGCCGATGGAGTAGGCACCCCCCCAGGTGTCGATCAGACGCTGGGATGGCGCCTTGCGTGCCTGCGCTTCGCGGATGAGGCGGAGGATGCGCTGCACCGCGCTCTCGGACTCGGGGCGCAGGATGGTTGCGACGAGTCGACCGCCCCCGTTAAGGGTGCCAGCATGGACCTCGTCGCCCGGACGCTTCGTCACGGGCACGCTCTCCCCGGTCAAGGTCGACTCATCTGCCTCCGTCACGCCTTCGGTCACCCGGGCGTCGGCCGGGACCCGGTCGCCCGGGAGCAGGAGGATACGGTCGCCAGGGCGGAGCTCAGCGACTGGCACGGGCGACCCATCCTCGCGCCGCGCATGGGTCGGCGCACCAGCCATCAGCGCGTCGACCGCACGACGCGTCCGGTCGAGGGCGTAGTGCTCCATCGCGCCAGCGGCGGAGAAGAGGAAGAGCAGGAGTAGTCCCTCGAGAGGCTGGCCGACCGACCAGGCGCCGGCAGCAGCGAGCAGCATGAGGAGATGCACGTCGATCCGCCGGTGATGCCGCAGCGAGTGCCAGGCTTCGCCCGCCGCCTCATAGCCGCCCGCGACGCAGCCGCCGAGGGCGAAGGCGGTCGACATCCAGGGAAGCACGCCAGGACCGAGGTCGCGCCAGGCTACCGCCCCTAGGCCGAGTGCGCCGCAGATGGCTGATTGCACCGCCAGCGCCTTCCAGTCGTGCTCATCGTGGTCATGGTTGTGCGAGGACATACGTGCAGGATGCATTCATGCACTCGCAGGGTCAATGCCACAGCCTGTAGTCTTTATCTGGATGCAATTTTATCACACGTTTTAGCCCAAAGATCGTCCTGCGACGCCACGTAATATTTCTTGAAAAAGACGCTTGCGTGACGACGCGCGCACGCTACGTTGTCCTTGTACCGCAGTGAACAACCGCAGCGAAACCACCTCAGGCGAAAGCCTCCTAACGGTCTCCTTGCCGGCTGAACTTCACTCGAGCGTCGTCGCCTTCCAGCGCAAGTCGGGACTCTCTACCTTGAGCGAGGTGATCCGCCTCGCCCTCATCCGTTTCGACGGCGCCCGCGATGTCGGTCGTCGTCCCTCCCGCCAAGTGTCTTTCCGAGTACCCTCGGAGCTCCGTAACCGCATCACCCGACAGGCCGGTAAGGCCCGCGTGAGCCTGGGGCGCATTGTGAGAGTGGCGCTGTCCGCGCTGCCCTCCAACCCAAACCCGATCCCAAACACCAACACCATGGCTAAGAAGAAGGCTGCCAAGAAGGCTCCCGCCAAGAAGAAGACCGCCGCTAAGAAGAAGAAGTAATTTTCTTCTTCGCGGGATTCGTCCCGCGGCGATCCCGGCTCTGCCGGTTCAAGGATTTCCTACGGGAAATCCTTTTCTTTTTGTCCCATCCGCCGCCGGGTGGTTTACCCTTGAAGGGTGCTCCCCGGTCGGTTGCCATCCCTGCCCACCATGAGCACCGGCGCCTCCCTATCGTTCTCCAACGGCAAGTTAACCGTCCCCGACCACCCCATCATCCCCTTTATCGAGGGTGACGGCACTGGGCCTGACATCTGGCGCTCTTCGGTGCGGGTGATCGACGCTGCCGTGGCCAAGGCCTATGCTGGCCGCCGCGCCATTGTGTGGAAGGAGGTCCTCGCGGGCGAGAAGGCCTTCAAGGCCACCGGCAACTGGCTGCCCGACGAGACCCTCGAGGCCTTCAAGCGGTACCTCGTTGGCATCAAGGGGCCGTTGACCACCCCGACCGGAGGCGGCATCCGCTCCCTCAACGTCGCCCTGCGCCAGCAGCTCGACCTCTACGTCTGCCTCCGCCCCGTGCAGTGGTTCAGCGGCGTGCCCTCGCCGGTCAAGAACCCTGGCAAGGTCGACATGGTTATCTTCCGTGAGAACACGGAGGACATCTACGCGGGTATCGACTTCGAGGCCGGCTCGGAGGTCGCTCTCCGCACCCTCGAGTTCCTCAAGGCCAACTTCCCGAAAGACTTCGCCAAGATTCGATTCGGGGCGGAGCAGCCCGCCACGGTCGGCATCGGCATCAAGCCCGTCTCCCGCCCTGGCTCGGAGCGCCTCGTCCGCTCGGCCATCCAGTACGCCATCGACAACCGTCGCAAGTCGGTGACCTTCGTCCACAAGGGCAACATCATGAAGTACACCGAGGGTGCCTTCATGAAGTGGGGCTACGACCTAGCCAAGTCTGAGTTCGGTGCGGTCGAGGTCGACGGTGGTCCCTGGTGCAAGATTCCCGAGGGTAAGCCCGGGGCCGGCATCGTGATCAAGGATGCCATTGCCGACATCACCCTGCAGCAGGTCCTCACCCGGCCGACCGACTTCGATGTCATTGCCACCCTCAACCTCAACGGCGACTACCTCTCCGACGCCCTTGCGGCCCAGGTTGGCGGCATCGGCATCGCTCCCGGCGGCAATATCAACTACCTCACCGGCCACGCCATCTTCGAGGCCACCCATGGCACTGCGCCCAAGTACGCGGATAAGGACGTGGTCAACCCCGGCTCGGTCATCCTCTCTGGCGAGATGATGCTGCGTCACCTCGGCTGGAACGAGGCGGCCGACCTTATCCTCAAGGGCCTCAATGGTGCCATCGCCTCGCGCAAGGTCACTTATGACTTCGCCCGTCAGATGGAAGGCGCCACCGAGGTGAAGTGTTCTGCCTTCGGCGACGGCATCATCGCCGCGATGTGACCATGCGCGCCCCGCTCCTCCTTCTGTTTGCCGCCGCGGCTCCCGCCGTGGCTGGCATCTTGGAGGAGTTGGGACGCAACACCGACACCTCCCTGGCCCTTGATGCCCGCTCCGCTTTGGTCGCGGCGGGTCGCGCTCCCGATGTCGGTCCCCTCGCCAGTCTCGAGGCCTCGGCCCGGCTCAGCATCCCGGCCTCCTCCTTTAACGTCGTCCTTTCGGCAGGCGCCGACCGTTCACTCGACGGCTCGCCGCGGCTCGACCGTCGCTCCGCCGGCTTGGCTGTCGAGTGGTTCGGCGAGAGCCTGCATGGCCGGCTCGCTGCGCGCCACGACCTCAACCTAGGCCTCAACCCCGCCAGCCTCTCGCGCCTTCGTTCTGAGACAGCCCTGGAGGCGGTCCTCGATGGCTGGCGCCTGGGCGAGGATTGGCGCCTCGGCCTCGGCCTCCATGGGGTCCCTCGCCGCGAGGAACGTCGCGCTGAGCTTGCCCTGGAGCGCAGCTTTGTCCCTCCGCCCGACATTCCCCTCTCCTTGCACCTGCGGCTGGAGGTGGGGGACCTTCGCGCCCTTGACGCTGATGGAGATGGACAGGGGAGGGTAGAGGGGTGGTCCTATGGCGGGGTTAGGCTCAGCCTAGAGCCCCGCCTGTTCGAGCCAGGGACGGGCTCCCTCTACCTGACCCTTGGTACCCAGCAGACGAGTGATTCCTCCGGCGACCGTGACGGCTGGGTGGAACTGTCCTTTTACCGTGTTTTCTGACCCTCGGGAGCGTTCACGGGTCAATTCCGTTGTTGACGGAGCGAGGGCGGCTTCCATCGTCCACCCTTCCTTTTTATGAAGACCACGCTTGCCAAGAACGTCAAGGCGACCGACCGCGCCTGGCTCCTCGTTGATGCCAAAGATCAGGTCCTGGGCCGCCTAGCGGTCAAGATCGCCAATATCCTCCGCGGGCGCCACAAGGTGATGTACACCCCCCACGTCGACACCGGCGATTACGTCGTCGTGATCAACGCCGACAAGGTCCGCCTCACGGGCAATAAGGAGGAGGCCAAGGAGTACATGTTCTACACCGGCTGGGTCGGCACTGCCTACCGCCGCAACGTCGCCCACATGCGGGCCAACAAGCCCGACTTCATCATCCGCCACGCGGTCAAGGGCATGCTTCCCAAGAACCGCCTCGCCAACGACATGTTGGGCAAGTTGCGCATCTTCGCCGGTCCCGAGCACACCCACGCCTCGAACAACCCCGTGCCCACCAAGGTCTGACCCCTTCCATGAGTGCCACTAAGAACCCCACCCTGACCGCCGTTGGTCGCCGCAAGACTGCGAGCGCCCGCGTGCACCTCAAGCGCGGCAGCGGTGAGATCACCATCAACGGCAAGCCCGCCTCGGAGCTCCTCTACACCGAGGCGCTACTGAAGGCTGCTACCGCCCCCCTTCGCGTCTCCTCCCTCGAGGGACAGGTCGATGTCCTCATCCGCGTCAGCGGCGGGGGCCCCAACGGCCAGGCTGGTGCTATCTCGCACGCCCTCGCCCGCGCCCTCCAGAAGCTCGACGCCGACCTCCGCCCTCCCCTTAAGAAGGCCGGCCTGCTGACCCGCGATGGCCGCATGCGTGAGCGTAAGAAGCCTGGTCGCCCTGGCGCCCGCAAGCGCTTCCAGTTCTCGAAGCGCTGAGCCGCCGAGAGAGCCGCCTGCAGGACCCCGGGACCCGGGGTCCTCTTTTTTGTCCCGACCGCTTCCGCCTTCCCCCCAGCCCAGCTTTTTCCTACATCCTTCCTATGGCCACCTCCCTCCTGCCCGTCGGCATCGTCGGCGCCTCCGGTTACACCGGGGAGGAGCTCGTGCGCCTGCTCGCCCGTCACCCTCGCGTGCGGCTCGCCTCGGTCTGCTCGCGCACGCTCGCGGGTAAGTCCGTGGCCGATGAGATGCCCCGCCTGCGCGGGATCGTTGACCCTTCGCTCGTCTTCAGCGCGTCCGACCCCGCCGCTTGCGCGGCCTCGCCAGTCGACACCTGGTTCCTCGCCCTCCCTCACGGCGTGGCGAGCGAGTATGCTCAGGCTCTCGTCGCTGCGGGTAAGCGGGTGCTCGACCTTTCCGCGGACTTCCGTCTGCGCGACCCCGAGCTCTATCGCCGCTACTACGGCCACCCTCATCCCGCTCCCGGCCTGCTGGCCCAAGCTCGCTATGTCATCCCCGAGCTCGAGCTGGACGATGCCTGGAAGGCTGCGCCCCTCATCGCCTGCCCAGGCTGCTACCCGACCAGCATCCAGCTGCCGGTTACGCCGTTGCTCCGGGCCGGCCTCATCCGCCCCGAGCCCGGGCGGCTTGTGGCCAACTCCCTTTCTGGCGTCTCCGGCGCGGGCAAGAAGGCGGAGGCCGCCTACCTCTTCTGCGAACGCGATGGCTCGGCTAAGGCCTACGGACTGCCCAATCACCGTCACGTGGCGGAGATCGAGGAGAACTTTGCCCGCGCCGCCGGCCAACCCGTCGTCATCCAGTTCAACCCGCACCTCGTGCCCATGCACCGCGGCATCGCCACGACCCTCACGGTGCCAGCCCCAGGCGTCACCGCCGAGCAGGTTGAGGCTTGCTGGCGTCAGGCCTTCGCGGGGCGTCCTTTCGTTCAAGTGCTCCGTTCTGGCGAGTTTCCCGACACGGGTCATGTCGCCGGCTCCAACCGCGCCGCACTCTCCGCTGTGGCCGACCCACGTACTGGCAACCTCGTGCTGACCGCAGCTATCGACAACCTGCTCAAGGGCGCCGGCGGACAAGCCGTGCAGCTGCTTAACCTGTTGCAGGGCTGGCCGGAGACCGAGGGGCTGGCCTGAGTCTTTCCCATGGCGATCGAGCTGACCGACAACTCACCGGGACTGACCGACGTCCCTGGACTCCGCGCGGGTGCGGGTTCCGGCGACATCCGGCGCAAGGGGCAGGACCGCCTCGACACCGCCTTGATTGTGGCCGACCGGCCCAGCTCGGCTGCGGGCGTTTTCACGACTAACGACATCAAGGCCGCACCCGTTCGCCACTCGCAGGCCGTCCTGGCTGCCTCTGCCTCCGCCATCCGTGGTTTTGTCGCCAATAGCGGCAACGCCAATGCCTGCACCGGCGAGCAGGGGATGCGCGACGCTGAGGCTATGTCCCGCCTCGCCGGCGAAGCCTCCGGTTACCCCGGTGAGGCCTTCCTCGTCTGCTCGACCGGGCGCATCGGCGAGCCCCTGCCGATGGAGCATGTCGCCAAGGGTACAGCTGAGGCCGGCTCCCGCCTTGCAGCTGGGGCCACCGAGGGCGAGCGGACCTCCTGGGCCATCCTCACCTCCGACACCCGTCCGAAGTCCGTCACCGCGCGCTTCTCTTGGGAGGGCCGCACCTTGACCATCGCGGGTATCGCCAAGGGCGCGGGCATGATCGAGCCCAACATGGCCACGATGCTCGCCTTCGTCGCGACCGATCTCGCCGCCTCGCCTTCCGTGCTGCGTGCCGCGCTCCTCACCGCCAACGCCCAGAGTTTTAACTGCGTCAGCGTCGATGGCGACATGTCGACCAACGACACGGTCCTGCTCCTCGCCACCGGCGCCTCCGGGCTCTCGCTCGACGGCGCTCCACCCGCCCTTACCGCCCTCTTCCAGGAAGCCCTCGACCGCGTCTGCTTCGCCTTGGCGGAGAAGATTGTCGGCGACGGCGAGAAGATTACCAAGGTCGTCTCGGTCGAGGTCTCGGGAGCGCGCAACCGCGCCGAGGCCGAGGCCGTCGCTCGGGCGGTCGGCAACTCCCTTCTCGTCAAGTCGGCCTGGTACGGCGAGGACCCCAATTGGGGCAGGCTCGCCGACGCCGCCGGCTACGCACGGATCGGCCTCGATGAGGCCCGGCTAGACATCTCCTACGACGACGTGCCCGCGGTGGTGCAGGGTCGCCCGCTGCCCGAGAATAAGCCTCGCTGGAAGGAGGTTGTGACCCGCCGTCGCTTCGCTGTCCGGATCAACCTTAACCTGGGCCCGGACAGCTTCCGTCTCCTGACCACCGACCTCTCGGAGGCCTACGTCAACTTCAACAAGAGCGAGTGAGCCGCCCTTTTGCCGTTGCTCGCCACGCCCGCCCACTAAAACCTTGCTCGCCTGATGACCTCTCCCGCTGAGAAGGCCAAGGTCCTCCTCGAGGCCCTTCCCTACATCCAGAAGTTCCGCGGCTCCACCTTCGTGGTGAAGTACGGCGGTAGCTTTATGGATGATGCCGATTCCGCTGGCCGCGAGCGCGTGGCGGGTGACATCGCTTTCCTCGCCGCGGTCGGCATCCAGGTCGTGGTCGTGCACGGCGGTGGCAAGGCCATCACCCGTGCGATGGACAAGGCTGGCCTCAAGGCTGAGTTCCGCGGGGGCATGCGGGTGACCGATGCTGCCACTGTTGGTATCGTCGAGCACACGCTCAACGAGGAGATCAACGGCGGCATCTGCGCCCTTCTCGCCCAGCGCGGCGCCAATCCGCTCGGCATGCCGGGCAACTTGGTCAACCTCTGCGAGCGTATGGTGGTGCGCGACGCCGCAGGTAAGCCACTCGACGTCGGGTTCGTCGGCGACATTAAGTTCGTCAAGACGAAGCTGATCAAGAAGGCCCTCGCCGAGGGTAACCTCCCGGTCATCTCTCCCATTGCCCTCGACGCCGAGGACCGCCCCCACAACACCAACGCCGACGTGGCTGCCGCCGCCGTGGCCGGCGCCCTCCGCGCTCGTCGCCTCATCTTCATGAGCGATGTCCCAGGTCTCCTCGCTGACCCGAAGGACCCGGCCACCCTCATCCCCACTCTGCGAATCGGCGAGGTCGACGAGCTCAAGCGCAAGGGAGTTGTCGCCGGCGGCATGATTCCCAAGGTGGACAGCGCGGTCAGCGCCCTCCGCGATGGCGTTCGCCGCGTTCACTTCATCGACGGTCGCGTCCCTCATAGCCTGCTGCTCGAGATCTTCACCGACAAGGGTGTCGGCACCGAAATCGTCCACACCTGATGGCCGAGGACACTGCCGATCTGCACGCTCGCCACTTGGTGGGCAATTATGCCGCCCCCGCCGTCACCCTCGCCCGTGGTGAGGGTAGTCGCGTCTGGGATGATGCCGGCCGGTGCTACCTCGACTTCTCGACCGGCATCGCGGTCAATGCCCTTGGACACTGCCATCCCACCTGGGTGGCCCGTGTGCGCGAGCAGGCCGGTCAACTCGTCCATGTCAGTAATCTCTTCCGCAACAAACCCGCGGCCCGCCTCGCCGCGGCCCTCGCAGCGCGCTGCGGAGCTGGCCGCGCGCTCTTCTGCAACAGTGGCGCCGAGGCCAATGAGGCCCTGCTCAAACTCGCCCGCCTCCACGGGCGGCGCAAGTCGGGGCAAGAGGGGGCCTGCGTCGGGGTGGTCGTGGCCGAGCGTGCCTTCCATGGCCGCACCTTCGGCGGCATGTCCGCTACGCCCCAAGAGAAAATTCAGGCGGGCTTTCGTCCTCTGCTGGGTGGCTTCAGCGCCGCCCCGCTCAATGACCTCGCGGCATGGGATCGCCTGATCGACCCCCTCTCCACCGCCGCTGTCCTCGTCGAAACTATCCAAGGGGAGGGCGGGGTGTTCCCCGCTGAGCCCGCCTTCCTGCGGGGGCTTGAGCGTCTCTGCCGCGAGCGCAATGTCCTACTGCTCATCGACGAGATCCAGTGCGGCATTGGCCGCACCGGTAACTTCTTTGCCTACGAGCCTTCCGGTATCCGGCCGGATGCTATCGCCATGGCCAAGGGGCTCGGCGGAGGTTTCCCCATTGGTGCCATCTGGGTCGCGCCTCCGCACGACGACCTCTTCCAGGCGGGCTCGCACGGTACGACCTTCGGAGGCAATCCCCTGGCCTCCGCCGCGGCCCTCGCGGTGATTGAGGTTATCGAGGCTGAGGGCCTGCTCGACCGGGTGGTTGGCCAGTCCGCCGTCTGGCACGAACGCCTCCGCGCCCTCGCTGCGAGCCGGCCTGACCTCATCCGCGAGGTCCGTGGCGCTGGCTACATGGTCGGGGTGGCTCTCACGGTCGAGCCTCGTCCGGTCGTCGTCGCCCTCCGCGAGGCTGGCCTGCTCGCAGTGCCCGCCGGTGATCAAGCCATCCGCCTACTGCCGCCCCTGACTGCTTCCGCGGCCGATCTTGCCGAGTCCGTGGAGATCCTCGGGCGTGTCCTCGCCGCCTGGCCCCGGGCCTGACTTTTCCGCTGTCCAAGCCGACGCCCTCGGGTCATTGTCCTACCCTTACGCCCGATGCGCCACTTCCTCAAGGAGTCCGACCTTAGCCGGGAGGAGATTGCCGGGGTCTTCGCCACCGCCGCCGCGCTCAAGGCTGGCCGGGGCCGCCATACCCCTCCCGCTCTCGCCCGCCAGTCCTGGGGGCTGCTCTTTTTTAAGAAGAGCACCCGTACTCGCGTCTCTTTTCAGGTCGGCATCCATGAGCTCGGTGGTCAGCCGGTGATGCTCGCCGCCGAGGATCTGCAGCTTTCCCGTGGCGAGACCGTGGCTGACACCGCCCGCGTCCTTTCTCGCTACCTCCACGGCATGGTCATTCGTTGTCACGAGCACTCCCTCCTCGAGGAGTTCGCTCGAGCTGGCACCCTCCCGGTGGTCAATGCCCTCTCCGATTTCCTCCATCCCTGCCAGCTGCTGACTGATATGTTCACCCTGGCTGAACGTTGGTCGCCGGGTAAGCCCGAGGCCTACGCCGAGGCTCTGCGCGGCCGCAAGGTGGCCTTCTTGGGCGACACTGCCTGCAACATGGGTAACTCCTACCTTCTCGCCAGCGCCCTGCTCGGCGTCGAGGTAGCTCTCTCTAGTCCCAAGGCCTACGCCCCTGGCCCCGAGATCCAGGAGTTGCTCCGTCGTGAGGGCTTGGCGCCCACTTGGACCCATAGCGAGGACCCCGAGGTGGCCGTGCGCGGCGCTGACATGGTCACGACCGATGTGTGGGTCTCGATGGGCATGGAGGAGGAGAAGGCTCGTCGCCTCCGCGAGATGGAGCCTTACCGCGTCACCCCGACCCTGATGTCCCTCGCCAAGCCTGGTGCGGCCTTCATGCATTGCCTGCCCGCCCACCCCGGCGAAGAGGTCGCGCAGGAGGTCCTCGACAGCCCCGCCAGCATCGTCTTCGACCAAGCAGAGAACCGCCTGCACGTGCAGAAGGCCATCCTCGCCCACCTCTCGGCCTCGCGCTGAG
>JBFZFD010000176.1:0-13766 GCA_041306485.1 Opitutia bacterium
GTCGAGCAGGCTCTCGCTCTGAACCCTGACCGCGTGATGATCTCGCCTGGGCCCTGCACGCCCACCGAGGCGGGCGTCTCTTGCGCGATGATTGAGGCATTCGCCGGTCGCAAGCCGCTCCTCGGCGTCTGCCTCGGGCACCAAGCCATCGGGCAGGTCTTCGGTGGCAAGGTCGTGCGCGCGCCTAGCTTGATGCATGGCAAGACCTCGCCCGTCTTTCACGACGGCCGAGATCTCTTCCTCGGCATGCCCAACCCCTTCGCTGCCACCCGTTACCACTCTCTGGTGGTCGACCGCCCCTCGATACCCGACTGCCTGAAGGTGACGGCCTGGACTGATGACGGCTTGATCATGGGCCTGCGTCATCGCGAGCTGCCCGTCTGGGGTGTGCAATTCCACCCCGAGTCCTATGTCACCGAGCAAGGGCTGGACATCCTTGCCAACTTCCTGCGTCTCTGATCATGCACTGTCCCCGCTGCCAGCACTCGGACACCAAGGTAATCGACACACGCCTCCTCAAGGGGAATCACTCCATCCGCCGCCGTCGCGAGTGTCTCGGCTGCGAACATCGTTTCACTACTATCGAGGAAATCCTGCGCGAGGGCCTCGTCGTGGTGAAGCGCGACGGCTCACGCGAGGACTTCGACTTCTCCAAAGTCGCTGCCGGTATCCGCAAGGCGACCGACAAGCGTCCCGTCGAGACCGAGCGCATCGATCTCCTCATCTCTGGCGTGGTCGAGGAGATCAACGCCCGCTTCGAGGACGAGGTACCCGCCAAGTCCATTGGCGAGATCATCATGGAGAAGCTTCAGACAGTGGACCAGATCGCCTATGTCCGCTTCGCCAGCGTCTACCGTGATTTCCGTGACATCGACGAGCTTGCCCGCGTCATCGAGCAACTTCGCAAGGGGGGCACCGTTCCATGACCGCAGCCGCCGCGGTCCGCGCCGCCCGCCTCCGTACCTTCCACGCCCTCGTGGCCACCCTCGCCGGCTCCACGCCTGAGCTCCGGCGTGACATCGACGCCGTGCTCCGGGTGGTCGAGTCCGACATCCTTCCCGCCGAGGGCCTCGACGCCCACGGCCTCGCCCGTGCCGCCCGGCAGATCCTCTCCCTCATCCTTCCCGCTGACCGCGCACCCGACATCGCCGTGCTCGACTACCGCGACCGCCCCTTTGACCCCCTCTGGGCCTCCGCGGAGATGGTCCAAGCCCTCGCCCCCGTCGATGGCTCGACCAACATCCTACTCTGGGTCGCTGGACTCCAAGACCAGCTCCTTGCCTCCGGCCGCCTTCGCGGCGTCCGCCGCGAGGCCGCCTACAACGCCGCGGTCGAGACCCTCGAAGGCCTTGCCAGTCGCCTCGCTGGCCGCCGCCGCATCACGGTCGTCGTGCTCTGAAAACCCATGGCCAAGACCCTCTTCCAGCGTATCGCCGACGGTGAGATTCCCGCCAGGATCGTCTATAAGGACGAGCATTGCGTGGCCTTCCACGATATCGCTCCGCAGTCGCCCACCCACATCCTCGTGGTCCCCCGCGAGCTCATCGCTCGCGTCGGCGAGGCTACCGCCGCTCACTCCGAGCTGCTTGGCCACCTCCTCATCGTCGCAGCCAAGGTCGCGGCCAGCGAGGGCCTGCGCGACGGCTTTCGCCTTGTCGTCAACCAAGGCCGGCACGGTGGCGAGACCGTCCCTCACCTCCACGTCCATCTCTTGGGCGGTCGACAACTCGACTGGCCCCCTGGCTGAGCATGCCCGTTCCGCTTCCCTGCCTATGCCTCGACGGTTCCGTGAGGGACCGTCTACGTGGGGGTATCTGGATAGAGGAACATTGGCTAGCCGAGCTTCAGATCGACGCTGATCCAGCCGAGGGTTTCCCGGTCCTCGCGGAATCCCTGCTCGATTTGACCGGCCTCTCCTGGTCGGACCTCCGTGCTCTCGCCCTCAACCTTGGCCCGGGCTCCGTCCTTGGTATCCGTGCCTCTGCGGTGACCCTTCAGGCCTGGTCGGTGCTACGCAACCTACCCGTGTATGGATGGCCTGGACATCGCGTCGCGGCATGGTCAGCCATCGGCACCTGTGTGGGTGTCGTCACCGAGGGCAGGGCGGGGAAGTGGAACCTCCAGCGACTCGGCGAGGAGGGCCCGCGCGGTGACCTCGAGGAAACGACCCCCGACGCGCTTACGCACCTGCGTCTACGTCCCATCGACGGCGGCTTTCGCAACGGACTGCCGTCGGGATTGGGCGAGCCTGTCGACGCTTGGCCAACCCTCCCAGCCATTCTCTCCGCCCGCGGTCTCGCCACGCGCACCGAGCATCCCGACGCCCTCAACTCCCCCGCGGCCTACGCCCTCTGGTCGGGTATTCGCCACGGGGCCAAATCCTCATGAGGCCCTCCGCGCCCACGCCCGGCTCCCGCGCCTGGGTTGAGGTGGATCTCGCCGCCCTCGACCGCAATGTGGGTCGGATCAAGGCCGCCCTGCCTACGCGCGTCCGCTATGTCGCGGTGGTCAAGGCCAACGCCTATGGCCATGGCATGCCGGAGGTCGTCTCCCGATTGCTCCAGGCAGGGGTCAATGCCTTCGCCGTTGCCAATGTTGAAGAAGCGGCGCTCCTCCGAGAAATCGGGCCCCAAGCCGAGGTACTCGTCCTCTCTCCCGCACTGCCTGAGGAGCATGCCCGCGCCGTCGCTCTCGGCGTAGACCTCACCCTCTCCTCCCCGGCCGAAGCTGTCGCGCTCGCCGAGGTCGCACGGGGCATGGGTCGCCGGGCGCGCGTCCACCTGAAGGTCGATACGGGGATGGGCCGGGCTGGCATCTGGCACACCGAGGCCCCCAGCCTTCTCTCGACTGTCCTCGGCGAGCCTGCCCTCGACCTCAGAGGCCTCTACACCCACTTCTCCCATGCGGATGGTGACCCGGCTTTCACCGCAGAGCAGCGCAGGCGTTTCCTCGTGGTGCTGGCTGGCGTCCCCGATTCCCTTCGCAATCAGCTAACTATCCATGCGGATAATTCCTCGGGGTTGGACACCTTTGCGGTGGACTCTCCGTTCAACGCGGTGCGGGTCGGCCTCTTACAGTATGGGCTACCTCCCCATCCTGGTTCCTTCCTCGACCGCATCCGCCCTGAACCGCTCCTCGCCTTTCATGCCCGCCTTGTCTTGGTCAAGTCCTTGCCCGAAGGGACTGCCGTGAGTTATGGCGGCACTCATCGGCTCGTGCGCGACAGTCGCATCGCCGTGGTTGCGGCGGGCTATGGCGATGGCATCCCCACCGCAGCGAGCAATCGTGGGCAGCTGCTGGTGCGCGGCCAGCGCTGTCCCATCGTCGGTCGAGTCACCATGGACCAGACCCTAGTCGATGTCACTCACCTGCCCGCGGCGGAGGTCGGGGACACCGCCACCATCCTTGGATCGCAGGATGGCGAACGTATCACGGTCGACGACTTCTGCTCGTGGTCAGATTGTATCCCTTGGGAGGCCCTGTGCTCGCTCACCCAGCGCGTCCGGCGCGTTTACCGCACTGACCGTACCTGAGGCCTTACTTGACGCTCGCCGAGGCCTTCTCGACTGCATCCTCGAAATCCTGACCCTTAGGGCTGCCGTCGTAGATCAGCTTGCCCGTGGCATCGAAGACGAAGGCTCGGGGAATAGAGCTGAATTCAATCGGACATTTAACCAAGGCAGTGGAGATAGGGAAGGTCACGCCGGTTTTCTTGATCACGGCCTCGACGTCCTTCTTGTCACTACCCTGAGATTCCGCGCCGAAGAACATAACCTTATCCTTGTACTTCTCGGAGAGCGCTTGGAGCTTGGGGAGGCTGGCGATGCAGGGAGGGCAATTTACTCCCCATGCCTCGATGACCACGCCCTTACCTTTGGCGCTGGATAGCGTACCCTTACCCACCAAGGGGCGTCCTAGCTTGAAGTCTGAAAGGGTGTGTTCCTTGGCAGGCTTCACCTTCTCCTTGGCGAAGGTGAAGGGGGAGGCGACGAGGCAGGCGGTAAGCAGGGCTAGGATGCGCATACCCTTATAAACCCCGCTCTCGGGGAAAAGTCAGCGACAATCCCGGCAATCCCTCAGCGAGCCTTGGAACGAGCGATTTCTGCCCGGATGTCCATCGCTAGGCCGATGGCCACGACCGTCACGAATCCGACAACCTGCCAAACCAGCCATTGCCCATCTCCGGTGATTTCCTCCCAAGAATGGTAACGTGGCCGAGCCAACAGTGCAGCCGCCCACGGCGCGAAGGTGTACACGCCGACGGATAAAGCCACACGGTCCATGGGGAGGCGTGGGGGTAGGCACATACGCAGAACCCATCCCGCGCCAGGTAAAGCGAGAATCCAGGAAGGGGAGGGTTTCTCCATCAGATAACCCAAGACGAACCATGGCGCGAAGGCGGTGGTCAAGGTGCAGGCGAGCGTGATCAGCCTCTCCGCCCGAGTCTGGTTCCGGGTAGGGGCGAGTGTCTCCATGTCGAAGCCCGTGCCGCCCTTGCGGGCGGGTTCCTCGATGCCGAAGATCCATCGCCCGGCCCTGAATCTCGAGCCGAAGAGCATCAGGCGAGGCCGAGGTAGCCGCGTGCGTTATTGCTACAGACGTCGCGGACAAGCGTATCCGTCCAATCCCGGCGGTCAGGCAGGCGCCCTGTGGACACGTCCGAGCCAACGAGGTCGCAGAGGATGCGGCGGAAGTACTCGTGACGTGGATACGAAAGGAAGGAGCGCGAGTCGGTGACCATCCCGACGAATCGGCTAAGCAGGCCAAGGTCTGATAACTGATTGATCTGATCGCGCATGCCGCGTTCTTGGTCGAGGAACCACCAGGCTGAACCGTGCTGGATTTTGCCCGGGGTGACACCGTCCTGGAACGACCCGCACATGCCGGCGAACAGGGCGTTGTCGGAGGGATTGATATTATACAGAATGACTTTTCCGAGGCAGCCTTCTGACTCAAGCGCTGAGAGCCAGCGGACAAGCCCGGGGCCTTGGCGGGCGTCACCGATGGTGTCGCAGCCAGCGTCCGAACCCAGCCGTGCGGCCAGCCTCGGGTTGGGGTCGCGGACCGGACCGAGGTGGAGCTGGGTGACCCAGCCCTTGGCGTGGTTCATTCGCCCTACGAGGCGCATCAGCCAGGAAGCGAAGGCGGCGGTCTCCTCGACCGAGGCGGCGCGCCCCTTGAGGGCGCCTTCCCAAGCGAGCTTGGCCAGCTTCTCGTCTGGCTCAGCATCGGGCATGGACTCGAGGCCGTGGTCGGTGGCGCGTCCGCCGGCTGCTGCGAAATCGTCGTGACGCTTGGCCAGGGCCTTGGCGAGTCCCTCCAGCGTGTCAGCGCCCGTCCCAGCGGCATCGGAGAGTCGCCGACTCCATGCCGTCACCTTATCGGGCTGACGTACCTTGAGGGCGGCGTCGGGGCGGAAGGTGGGGACAACGCGGGTGGTGAAGCCTGACTTGGCGAGGGCGGCGTGCCACTCGAGGCTATCCGCCGGGTCGTCGGTCGTGCCGACGAGCTCGACGTTCATGCGCCGAAGGATGCCGCGCGCGGTCAGGTCGCTGGTCGCCAATTGGTGATTCGCTTCATCCCAGATTTTGTTGGCGGTGGCTGGCTCTAGTAGGTCAGTGATGCCGAAGTGACGTCGGAGCTCGAGGTGGGTCCAGTGGAAGAGGGGGTTACGCAGGGTGGCTGGGACGGTTGCGGCCCAGGCTTGGAACTTCTCGCGGGGCGTAGCGGATCCGGTGATGAGGTCCTCGGGTACGCCGTTCGCCCGCATGGCCCGCCACTTGTAGTGGTCGCCGTCGAGCCAGATGGCGTGCAGGTCGGCGAAGCGACGATCCTCTGCGATGTCACGCGGGCTAAGGTGACAGTGGTAGTCGACGATGGGATGGCCCTTGGCGACATCGTTCCAGAGACGTCGTGCCTCGGGGTTCGAGAGCAAGAAATCGTCGTCGAGGAAGGCCATGGTCAGATGGACATCGCTGCGAAGCCGCCGTCGACCACAATTTCAGAGCCAGTGATGAAGCTCCCAGCGTCGGAGGCTAGCAGGAGCGAGGCCCCGGCGAGCTCGGCGGCCTCGCCGAAGCGGCCCATCGGAGTTTTCCCCAGGATGGAAGCGACCCGCTCGGGGGTGAGTACCTTGCGGTTCTGTTCGGCGGGGAAGAAGCCGGGCACGAGGGTGTTGACCCGGATGCCCTTGGGCGCCCACTCGCGGGCGAGGTTCTTTGAGAGGTTGTGCACCGCGGCCTTGGAGGCCGAATAGGTGAAGACGCGGGAGAGGGGCAGGATGGCCGACTCTGAGCCCAGGTTGATGATGGAGCCACGTCCGGCCGCCAGCATCGCTTCTCCGAACACCTGGCAGCCGAAGACCACGCCTTTGATGTTGATGCCGAGGATGCGGTCGAGCTGAGCCTCGTCGATTTCGAGGAAGGGGGTGGGGGAGTTGACGCCAGCGCCGTTGACGAGGATGTCGACCTTGCCATGCCGGGCGATGATAGCGTCCCGCAGGGCAATCAACGCCGCCTTGTCCGTGGCCTCGGCGGGCTGGAATTCCCCAGAGCCACCTGCGGCGCGGATGCGGGCGAGACGGGCCTCCGCCTTGGCGGCATCGCGCCCGACCAGGATGGTGTGGGCCCCGGCGCTGGCAAAGGCCTCGGCCATGGCCCCGCAGAGCTCGCCGGTGCCGCCGATGACGACGGCCACCCGGCCTTGGAGGGAGAACAAGTCGCGAGGGTCGGACATACCCCTTGGTTCTAAGCCGGTCAGGCGTGCCGGGAAAGGACGATTTGGGGCAATCCAGCCTCAGCGCACCACCCGGGCACCGCCGCCGGCAATCTGCTTCTCCACTTCCTTGCGCGTGGCCATGGAGGTGTCGCCGGGCGTGGTCGAGGCCAAGGCCCCGTGGGCTGCGCCGTAGTCGACCGCCTTCTGGGCGTCGTTGAACTCAAGGAAGCCAAAGGCCAGGCCCGAGGCGAAGCTGTCCCCGCCGCCCACGCGGTCAAGGATCTCGAGCTCGGGGTACTTGCGCGACTCGTGGAACTTGCCTTCGTGCCAGCAGATGGCGCTCCAGTCGTTGCGGGTGGCGCTGATCACGCGGCGCAGGGTGGTGGCCGCGACCTTGAAGTTGGGGAACTCACGGACGGCCGTCTCGATCATCGCCTTGAAAGCACCGGTCTCGATAGTGGCGAGGTCGTGGCCGACCCCCTCGACCTCGAAGCCGAGGGAGGCAGTGAAGTCCTCTTCGTTGCCGATCATGACATCGACATGCCGGGCGATGGCACGGTTGACCTCCTGCGCCTTCTTCAGACCACCAATCGATTTCCAGAGCGAGGGACGGTAGTTAAGATCGTAAGAGACAACCGTGCCGTGGCGCTTGGCCGCTTGCACTGCCTCGACGGTCAGGGCGGCGGTCGTCTCGGAGAGCGCGGCGAAGATGCCGCCCGTGTGAAACCAGCGCACGCCGACCTTGCCAAAGAGGTGATCCCAGTCGAAGTCACCAGGCTTGAGTTGGCTGGCTGCGCTGTTGCCGCGGTCGGGCACGCCGACCGCCCCGCGGATACCGAAGCCGCGTTCGGTGAAGTTGAGACCATTGCGCACGCTCCGCCCGATGCCATCGTCCTCGCGCCACTTGATGAGGTCGGTCGCCACGCCGCCCTGCAGGATGAAGTCCTCGATCAGGCGTCCGACTTCGTTATCCACGAACGCCGTGGCGACCGAGGTGCGCAGGCCGAAGCACTTACGGAGGCCGCGGGCCACATTGTACTCGCCGCCGCCTTCCCAGGCGCGGAACTCACGGGTGGTGCGGATGCGGCCCTCGCCCGGGTCGAGCCGGAGCATGACCTCACCGAGGGACACGGCGTCGAGGGCGCAGGCGTTGGCGGGCTTGATGGTGAGGGGCATGAGAAAAGGAAGGTACTTAGGATTCGGAGGTGACCGAGGAGTGGGGAGTGGGAGGGAGTTTAGTAGGCGACGGTCGGGAGGAGTGCGACATCGAAGGCGGGCTGGCCGCACTCGGCGGCTAGGGTGTTGAGGGCCTCGACCTCGGCGCGGGAGAAGAGCAGGCCGCCCGCCTCTGCGCTCCGCTTGGCCCAGGTGGCCTCAAGCTGACCGGGCAGGAGGCAGCGGTCGTTACCGTGGCCGAGGATGTCGCTGAGCACAGCTTTGACGTTGGCAGACTGACTACGGCCCTTGGCGAAGGCGCCGCCACTAACGGCCTCGGGGTGGATGACTTGGAAGAAGAAGGCGCAGCCCTGCTTCTCGTTCTCAACCCGTGCACGGCTGCGTATCGTGGGGAGGGAGCCACCGATGAAGCCCGCCACAATCTCATTGATGAGCGAGAGGCCGTAACCCTTGTGGGCGCCGAAGGGCAGGAGGGAGGTGGCCTTGGCGGGGTCAGTCGTTGGGTTGCCGTCCTTGTCCACTGCAGCATCGGGCGGGAGCGACTTGCCTTCGCGCAGGAGTTGCTGGACGCGCCCCATGGCGATGACGGACGTCGCCCAGTCGATGACGATGGGGAAGCCCACTGCCTCGGTCGTGGGGAAGCCCCAAGAATGGGGATTCGTCCCGAGAGTGGGGAATTTTCCTTGGAAGGGTACGACCTCGGCCAGCGAGGCGGTGCAGTTGGTGTAAGCGATGTAGCCGCGCTTGGCAGCCTCCATCACATAGCCGCCGCCCCAGAGGTAGTGGAAGGCGTTGTCGACCGAGACCGTGCCAGTCCCGTGTTTCTCGGCCAACTCGATGCAGCGCTCGATAGCATCGACTGCCACTGCCTGGCCGAGCTTCTTGCGTGCGTCCCAGATCTCCGTCGCGTCGAACCGGCTGGGCAGGTGCTGGACCTCCGCCCCGGGCACGCAGCCTCCTGCCTTGGAGCCGAAGAGTTCGTCGAGATGGAGCGCCTTGAGGGCGTTGTGGGTGCGGATGCCGTGTCGGGTGGCCAGCGTGGACATTCGGGCGGCCTGCGCGGACTCGCCCGCGGCGAAGCCGCGGTGGCGGTAGGCGGCGGTGACCAAGGCCTCGTGGGTCGGGGCGCTAACGATATGGAAGTTCTCGGGCATGGGATTCAGAAGTGGCGTTTGAAGGGGACCTCGCGGTTCTTGACGCCCTCGGGCTTCTCGCCGCGGAAGGCCTTGATGAGGTTTTCCACGGCGCAGGTGGCCTGACGCTGCACGCTCTCTGCGGTGCGCGAGGCGATGTGCGGTGTGATCAGGGCGTTGGGCAGGCGGGTGAGGGGGTGGTCGGCCGGCGGCGGCTCTTGGTCGAGGACATCCGAAGCGTAGCCGCGGAGACGCCCGTCGCGCAGGGCGGCAGCGACGTCGGCCGTGTTCACAACCTCGCCGCGGGCGAGGTTGATCACGAGGGCGCCAGGCTTGAGGTGGGCGAGGGTCTCTGCGCGGATGAGGTCCTGGGTCTCTGGCTTCAAATCGGTGTGCAGGGAGACGTAGTCCGAGACGCCCATCAACTCACGCACCGTGTCCATCCGGCGGATGCCGTGAGCAGCCGCGAAGGACTCGTCCCAGTGCCGCCCGAAACCGACTAGTTCCATCCCGAAGGCCTTTGCGCGTACCGCCACCTCGCGGCCGATGCGACCGAGGCCGACGATGCCAAGGGTCTTACCGAACAGCTCAAAGCCGGTCTTTCGCTTCCAGCCGCCTGCACGGGTGGAGTCGGCATGGAAGAGCAGGTTGCGTTCGAGGGCGAGGAGGAGGAGGAAAGCGTGCTCGGCGACGGTGGTGTGGTTGACGCCTGGAGTGAAGAGGACGGGGATGCCGCGGGCGGTGGCCGCCGCGAGGTCAATTTTATCTGTGCCGATGCCGTACTTGCTGATGACCTTCAGGCGGGGCAGGGCGCGGTCCAACACGGCGGCGCTGATGGCGTCGTCGCCGCAGATGTAACCATCGAAATCTCCCATGAGGGCGAGGGTGTCCGCCTCGCTCATAGGACCGCGCGCGGTAACGACTTCCCAGCCAGTCGACCGCAGGAGCTCTTGGTGCGCCCCGGGCGTATCCTGGAAGGAGGTCGAGGTGAGGAGGACGCGCGGCATGAGTTTGGCTGCCTCTCTTCGTAAAGGGCCACAGCAGGGAGGCAAGCCGGGGATACCCGGGCATTTCGTCTTGCGGCTTCCCTAATGACCAAGATTCAATGATGGCATGAACAAGTCCGCCTCGTTCTTCGTGGTCGGCCTGCTGGCGGGCATTCTCGTTGCCACCGCTGGATTCGCTGCATTCCTCGGCGATCGCGGCGCAGCAGTCGCTGGGCCCCGGGTGCTCAAGATGGCGCACGGTCTGGAACCCGCCCACCCCGTCCATCTGGGCATGGTCCGAATGAAGGAACGTCTTGAGGTTATTTCGGGTGGAAGGATGTCCCTTGAAATCTACGCTAGCGGCGTCCTTGGCAGCGAGCCGGTTTGCCTCGAGCAGGCTCGCAACGGCACCCTGGCCCTGACCAAGACTTCTACCGCTCCGCTCGAGGCTTTTATCCCCGAGATGCAGGTCTTCGGGTTACCCTATGTCTTCCGCGATGAAGCGCATTTTTGGCAGGTGCTCGACGGCGCCATCGGCGAGGAGTTGCTCGGCACCCTGAAGTCACGCGGTCTCATTGGGCTTTGCTACTACGACTCCGGCAGCCGGAGTTTCTACACTGTCAACAAGCCTATCCGCACACCCGACGACCTGCGCGGCCTTAAGATCCGCGTGCAGAACAGTCCGGTCGCCATCCGCATGGTTGAGGTCTTTGGTGGCTCCGCCACGCCCATCGCCTTCGGTGAGCTCTACTCTGCTTTGTCCCAGGGTACGGTCGACGGCGCCGAGAATAACTCCCCGAGCTTCGTGGGCAATCGCCACCACGAGGTCTGCAAGTTCTACACCCTCAACCACCATACCCGCGTGCCCGACGTCGTCCTCATCAGCGCCAAGGTCTGGGAGGCACTCTCACCCGAGGAGCAGGTCTGGTTGCGACAAGCCGCCCGCGAATCCGCCGTCCACCAGCGTAAGCTTTGGGCAGAGGCGACGCGCAAGGACCTTGAGACGGCCCGGGCCAAGGGTGTTGAGATTATCGAGCCCGACCTCGCCCCGTTCCGGCGCAAGGCTGCCGTGCTGCTTGAAGACTACCGCGGTGGGCCGGTCGGTCGCCTTGCCGAGCGTATCGACGCCGTCCGCTGACCATGAACGCCGCTGGCATTGATCGCGTCAGGGATGCTCTGGGCCGCCTCCTCGCCGCTACCCTGACGGTTGCCTTCGGCCTGCTGGTCTTTGTTGTGCTCTGGGGCGTGCTCTCCCGCGGGTTCGGCTCCATGCGCGCCTGGGCCGACGCCTCCCTCGGGCTTTCCCTCTCGTTCCTGCCGACTGGGCAAAGTTCTTGGACCGAGGAGTCCGCCCGGTTTCTGTTGGTCTGGGTCGGCTTCCTCGGCGCCGCCCTTGCCTTTGGCCGCGGCGGCCATCTGGGTGTTGACTACCTGATGGGCAAGATGGCTCCCGAGGCCCGCCGGCTCGCCGCCGTTGTCTCCTGGACCTGCACCCTCGCCTTTGCTGGATGGGTGCTGCTCGCTGGCGGCTCGGCCCTGGTCTCTCGCACGATGGAGTCCGGCCAGCTCGCTCCTGCCCTCGGTATTGCCAAGGGTTGGGTTTACCTCGCCTTACCCGTTGCCGGCGCCTTCTCCGCCGTCTTCGCTGTCTTGGGAATCCTCACCGTAATTGTTTCCAGCAGGGAGGCTTCCCGATGAGCGCGGTCACAGCGGTGCTGCTGGTGGCATTCTTAGCCCTGCTCGCGGTCGATGCTCCCATCGCAGTTGCCATCGCGCTCTCCACCTTCCTCGCCGTGCTCGCCTCCGGTGGTGATCCTGGGTTTGTCCTCGCGCTGACCATGGCCAACGGCATCGACAGCTTCACCCTGCTCGCCATCCCTCTCTTTGTCTTGTCCGGGATGCTGATGGGACGGGGCGGGGTGGCTCGGCGGCTGATCGACCTCGCCGCTGCGCTGATGGGACGTTTCCCCGGCGGTCTGGCCTACGTCAATACCCTCACCTGCATGCTCTTCGGGTCCATCTCCGGCTCCGCCGCCGCTGGGGTCTCGTCCGTGGGCGGCTTCATGATCCCGGAGATGGTGCGCAAGGGCTACCCGCGTGAGTTCGCCACTGCCTTGACCATCACCTCGGCCACCACCGGCCTAATCATCCCGCCGAGCAACATCATGATTGTCTACGCGGTCTCGGCCGGGAGCGTCTCGATCATCGGACTCTTCCTCGCTGGGGTCATCCCGGGTATCCTGGTTGGCCTGTGTCTGATGGCTGCCTGCTTCCTCTGGACTCGTCGCAACGCGGTCAAGGGTGATGCGCCCGCGCCGTGGTCGGACATCCGTAGCGCCCTTGTCGGCGCGGTTCCGAGTCTTCTCCTCATCGTCATCGCCATCGGCGGTATCCTGCTCGGCTGGTTCACCGCGACCGAAGCGGCGGTCATCTCCGTAGCCTACGCCTTCCTCCTAGCCGTCGTGCTCTACCGCGAGGTGCGGCTCGGCGAGCTCCCCGGCATCCTGGCGGAATCCGCTGTGACGACTGGGGTCGTCCTTCTGCTAGTCGGCGCCAGCTCAGCCATGTCGTGGATGCTGACCACCGAGAATGTGCCCCAAGCGGTCACCGCCGCCCTCTCCCTGCTGGGCGACAACCCCCTCGTCACGCTCCTCGTCATCAACCTCCTGCTGCTGGTCGTGGGGACGTTTATGGACATCACCCCGGCCGTCCTCATCCTCACGCCCATCCTTCTGCCAGTGGTGGTCGCCCAGGGCGTCGACCCGCTTCATTTCGGGATCATCATGATCACCAATCTCTGCATCGGTCTCTGCACTCCACCGGTTGGTTCCTGTCTCTTCATCGGCTGTGGAGTGGGCAAGACCACCCTGGCCAAGGTCACCCCGAGCCTCATCCCTTTCTTCATCGCGATGCTCCTAGCGCTCGCCCTCATCAGCGTCTTCCCCGGCCTCTCCACCTGGCTGCCTGGGCTCTTCGCCTGAAGGCTATGTCCGCAGTGTAATATATCTTGCCCTCCTCTTTTAGCTGGCTTGGTTATCAATAATTCCATGTCACACAGCATTACCCTCTCACGCCTGACCCTCGGCGTCGCCGCCACCGCAGCTACCAGTGCCTCCGGGGCGATTGTGGTGTTCGATATCAATCCAGATATCACCTACGACAACTACGACTTTCCTGGCACGCTGTCTATATCTAGCATCAATCTGCAGACTGTCTCCTACCTTACCTCAGGTTCAGCCAGTCCTAGTTTGCAAGTCAGCGTCGGGTATGGAAGTTACGCGCTCCTCAGTTTTTCCGGCAATGGAGTGTCCTTTGGTACGACATTCCGTCCTGCAGACGCTTTAATCAGTCCAGCCCTTGGTTTCACGAATCCCATGAGCTTCTACACTTCCAGCGTGCCGACGGGTACCATTTATTTGGCGCTACGTTTGAGTAACGGTGGCGACCTCCATTACGGCTGGTTTGAGTTTAATTCCACTGACGGCCGGTCTGGCCAGGATATTTTCACTTTCACCCGCTTCGCCTTCAACGATGTCGCCGGGCAGTCGATCCTCGCCGGTCAGACCACCGCCATTCCTGAAGCCTCCACCCTCGGTCTCGTGGGCGGGCTCTTCGGTTTAGTCGCTGCAGCCCATGTGCGCCGTCGCAAGCAGAAGAAGTCCGCGGCTTCGGATAAGTTCCTGGCGCTGGCCGCAGGTGAGAAGCTGGGCTGAGGTCCGGCTCGGTTCGACTAGGGGGCGCTTCGGTGCCCTTT
>JBFZFD010000177.1:0-11539 GCA_041306485.1 Opitutia bacterium
CGTCAGGGCTATCGGCGGGACCCTTGCCAGGGACGGGTCCCGTCGGCAGACCCTTCTCGATGAGGTTGATCCATCCTCCCGGCACGCTGTCCACCGACGAAGGTGGCTTAATGCAGCAGCCGACGAGTGAGGCCGCGACCAGAAACTGGGTCAGTCGTTGGGCGCGCAGGGACATGCCAGCTCAGCGCATCAGCGCGAGGAGCACGCCGGCGAGGGGCTGATCGGACTGCTTCTCCAAGCGAGCGGAGATGGTGAACTGGGCGGAGCGGGTGGAAGATGTCTGGGACTTCTCCACGAGGACCTGGCTGATACCAAGGTTCTCGCTGGCCCCGAGGGCGGAACGGAAACGCTCGGCCAAGGCATCGAGCTCGAGGGTCTCGGCGGCGCGGCGAAGCAGGCGGGCGGAATCATCCTCGGCGAGATTTCCTAAGATAGAGTCTCCCTCGGCGAGAGAGAGTTTCTCGGGACGGCCCTGGCGGTAGTCGTAGCGGGCTTCGAGGTTAACCTGATCGGCGCCGACAAGGCGCAAGTTGACCCCAAGCTCGAAATCAATGGAAGGGCGGATCTCGGCGTAGCGGGCCTCGGTGGGCTCGCTCATGGGAAGACGACGGAAGAAGCGCTCGGCATCAGCCCAAAGGGATACGCCCTGGGTTTGTCCGAAGGCAGAGCGAGGAAGCGATTCTTGGGACTGGTCCTGGCCCGAGGCGAGGGCGAGGCACCGGCGCATCTCGCGCCCGACACTGGGGGCGACGGGGTCACCGTCGAACTCGACCAGTAGGATGGCGGCGCTATCGGTCACACCAAAGGAGAAGAAGCCTCCCTCGGGGTCGAGAAATCGGCCGCCAGCATGACGAATCATCGAGCGGTTGCGGGTGAGCGAACCGGGCTTGGCGGAGCCGCCGCGGAGGACAGTGCGCATCTGGTCGGCGAGGCGGGCGAGCGAGGCCTCGGCGGCGTCGGGATCGGTGATGCGGACGATGAGCCCGCAGATGATCACGGGGCGCTCGCCGTCCTCACCCGCCGGGCGGGTGGGATGCTTGGCGAAGGCGACCACCTCGGCACGGGTGTCGAGGCCGCTGGTCGCAAGGTCTTGGATGGCGCGGAGCGCAACGGGGCCACCGAGCTTCTCGAGCCAGGCTTGAAGCACGGGGTCGGCGACTTGGGGGGCAGCCGGAGCCGCGGAGCTGGAGGTAGAGCTGTTGGCCACGGCCGGTAGTTCGGCTGGTCGGAAGGTCATGACGGCGAAGCTGTCGCCGGGCACGAGGCGCAGATGGTCTCGGGCGCCCGAGGTGATCAGGCGGGTGTTGGAGGGCCAGAGCACCCAGGCAAGGAGGGCGACCAGAACGACGACCAAGGTCGAGAGGGCGCCGAAGACCCAGCCGCGGGCGGCTGGAGCGGAGGCGGCTGCGGAGCCACTAGGAGAGGCGGAGCCGACACCAGCCAGACCCGAGCCGATAGGCGCGAAGCCAGAAGCGGTGCCGGTATCGCGGAGCAGGGCGACGTTGAATCCGATGACGAGCACAACAGCCAAGGGGTCGAAGACGAGGACGATGGCGATGATCAGCCACTTGACGACAACGTCGGCGGTGGTGTCGAAGGCGCGCGCCACGAATCGGTAGGTGCCGATGTCCGAGTTGGCGACGGAGTCCTTGAGCGCCTGAATCTCGGCGAGGCGGGTACGGCGGAGCTCGCTAAGCGACTCCAGCTTGCCCTCGTCGTTGTCACTAGCCCCAGCGAAGCGTGATTCGACCGCGGTGAGCTGGCGCTCGAGCTCGGTGATGGCCACTTGGCTAATCTTGCGGGCCTCGGAAACCTCGCCATCGATGCGGCGAGATTCCTCGCGGAAGCGATCTTCAATCGCCCGGAGTTCCTTGGCGGATTCAGCGGTCTGCTTAGCGAGGTCGGAACGGACCTGCTCGATGCGAGCGCGGGCGCGTTCCATCTCGGCGGTGATGCCGGCACGCTCGGTCGCCTGCTGCGCGCGGAGTTCCTGGCCAAGGCGAACACCGTCGGTCTGGAAGATGAGCACGCCGGTGGTGCCTTGCTGGGTGTAGGCGTCAACCGCACGGTCGAGGACCTCCTGGCGCTTAAGCAAGTTGGCCACGGTGGCCTCGTCGGAGGCGATGGTCTTGCCAAAGACATCGGCCTGGGAACCGGAACGGTCCGCCGCGGCCTTGGCATCAGCGGCGCGGGCATCGTTGGCACTCACGCGGGCGGCCTCGAGACGAGTGATGGCCTGGGCGAGGGCATCCTTTTCCGCAGTGATACGGGCCTGTGCCTTGACCACATCCTCGCGGTTGATGCCCTTGTTCTGGCTGGTCGAGCTACGCGCGACCTCGGTGCGGGCATCAAGGTCGGCAATCTCGCGCTCGTAGCTGGCAATCTGGCTCTCGGCGACAGTGATGGCGTCGTTGGTTTTCTCGTAAGCGCGGGCGAGGTAGCCGTAATTGCCTAGCGAAGTGATGCCGATGAGAACGAGGAGGGCGACGGTGAGGTAGAACTTCAGGGCAGCGGAGGTCGCGCCCCAGTAGCGGTAGAGGAAGGAAGCCGCGACCAGCTTGCCAATCTCGAGGGTGGCGGCCATGATCATGACCGGAATTTCGGAAGAGAAGAGGAGCCCTAGTCCCCTGACCGAGAAGTAGGCGGAGCAACCCGCGATGAGCAGGGCAGAACTGGCGAGAACGAACGGGAATCCGTACCTTTTAGCGGGTGCCGAGGAGGTGGTCATGGGTGTAGGTTTTACAACCTAGGAGAACCCGCCCCCGGGAGTCAAAGGCAGACCTAGGGTAGAAAACCTAGAAAAAGACCCCTCCAGGTGCCTTTTCAGCCGTTGACCTTCTCGTCAAGGAAGCGGAGCAGGTCATCCTCGGACATCCGGACCTGCTCCAGGGTATCGCGGTCCCGGACGGTGACCCCGGCATCCTTCTCCAGCGTGTCGAAGTCGACCGTGATGCCATAAGGGGTGCCAATCTCATCCTGACGGCGGTAGCGGCGGCCGATGGCACCAGCCTCGTCGTAGAAGACGTTGAACCGACGGCTCAGCCGGCGATGCAGGGCGCGGGCGCGCTCGACCAGTTCGGGCTTGTTCTTGAGCAAGGGGAAGACGGCGGCCTTGTAGGGGGCGACGCGCGCGGGCAGTCGAAGCACGGCACGCTTCTCACCCTCGACCTCGTCCTCGTGGTAGGCGGTGGTGAGGAGGGCGAGGAAGACGCGGTCGACGCCGACTGAGGGCTCGATCACGTGGGGAATGTAGCGCTCCTTGGTGGCCTCGTCGAACCAGTCGAGCCGCTGGCCGGAGGCGGCGCTGTGCTGGGTGAGGTCGAAGTCGCCGCGAGCAGCGACGCCCTGGAGCTCTTGGACGCCGAAGGGGAACTCGAAAAGGATGTCGGTTGTGCCCTTGGAATAGTGCGAGAGCTTCTCCTTGGGATGCTCGTGAAGGGAAAGCTTGGCCCGGGGGATACCGATGGACTCGAACCAGGCGAGGCAGCAGTCGATCCACCCGCGGTGGGCTTCTTGCCAGTCGGCGGAGGGCGAGATGAAGTACTCAATCTCCATCTGTTCGAACTCGCGTGAGCGGAAGATGAAGTTGCGCGGGTTAATCTCGTTGCGGAAGGCCTTACCGATCTGGGCGATGCCGAAGGGCACGCGCACGCGGCCGGTATCGACCACGTTCTTGAAATTGATGAAGATGCCTTGGGCGGTCTCGGGGCGAAGGTAGGCCGTGGCCGACGCATCCTGGAGGGCGCCGACGTAGGTCTGGAACATCATGTTGAAGGAGCGCGGCGGGGTTAGGCTGCCAGGCTTGCCCGTGGCGGGAGAGGGGACGAGGGAGATCTCCTCAGGAGTGGCCTCGGTGAAGTCGCGCAGGACGATGGGCTCGAGCGTACCCTGCCGGGCGAGCTTACGCTTAAGGTCATGGGCGGCCTCTTCGGCCTTGGCCTGCATGCCTTCGTCCTCGAGCACGGAAACGTAGCCGAGGACCTCGCCAGCGACGCGTACCTGAGCGAAGAAGAGCTGGTCGGCGCGGTAGCGCATCTTGGACTCCTTACAGTCGACCAAGGGGTCGGTGAAGTTATCGATGTGCCCCGAAGCCTTCCAGGTCGAGGGGTGGTGGATGATGGAGGAGTCGAGGCCGACGATGTCATCACGGCGGTGGACGAAGTCCTGCCACCAGGCCTGCTTGATGTTGTTCTTCAACTCAACGCCGAGGGGACCGTAGTCGAAGAAGCCATTAAGGCCGCCATAGATGTCGGACGAGGCAAAGACGAATCCTCGGCGCTTACAGAGGTTGAGGATTGCTTCCATCGTGACGTTGCTGGGATCCATGGCGTGGTGGGGTCGTCCCGACATATCCCCTACCCTGCCCCGTCGCGGCAAGCCCCGAGTGGCTCAGCGCCTCGCAGAATCGGGGGGCACGCGCTCACCGACCGCGCCGGCGAGCTCCCTCAGGCGGCGCCCGAATGCCGCGAGCGTGGCAGGAAGCCGGCGCGAAGATTCGGCGGTGGCTTCGGCTGCCACGCCGAGCGCCTGCCCGAGCTGGAGCAGGCGCTCTCGAGCCTCAGCCAAGCGGGCATGGTCGAGGGCTAGAGCCTCGGCACCGGCGGAGGACTCGAGCCGCTCGGCAATGAGGCGTAGGTCGGCGGCGGTCGCCGCCAGGCTGGCGGCATGTTCCGCTGGCCGATCCCAGGCGGCGAGGATGAGGTCTAACTCGACCTCCAACTCCCGCGCTAGGCGCGCGGGATCAGCCCCGGCAAGCGACTGCAGGACACCGGCAGCACGACCCAGGCCGGAGCCGCGTGCGGGGAGCGTGGGTAACTCGTCTCGTTCGACAGTGGCGCGAGCTTGCGGAGAGTTAGGACGCCAGACCAAGTCGATTTCAAGGAAACCAGAGGCGGGATTCACCGGTACGAACTCCACCCGAAGTCCTTCGGAGGTCCAAGCGGCGAGTTCCTCCAGCCCATCGGCGCGGCGCGGGTCGAGCGAGATGCCAATCTCTGGGCGGAATCGCCCATTGGCAGGATCCCTCCAAAGGCCCATGGCGCAGACTTCGCCAATCCAAACCCCACGTAACCGGACCGGCGAACCCACCGAGATGCCGAAGACCGGCTGCTCGGGGCGAACGACATAGCGTACGCGCGGCGAGGAGGCGAGGCGGAGCGACCACCAAGAGAGCACGACGAGGACCAGTGACAGCGACAACAGCGCCATCAGGCCAACGCGCCGGAGGCGACTCAGGCGCAGTTCTGGGGATAGCTGCCCAGCCATGTGACGCGTTCGCAGCGAGGAGAGAGCTCGGCCAAGGCGGCCTGGACTGAGGGGGAATCCCAGTGCCCTGGGAAATCGATGAAGAAGAGGTATTCCCAAGCTTGGCGACGGCTCGGACGCGACTCGATGCGCAGCAGGTTGATGCCGCGGGAGGAGAAGGCACTCAGAGCGGCCTGCAAGGCGCCGGGCTCGTGGCGCAGGGCCAGCACGACGCTGGTGACCTCCTCGCGAGCTCCCGGGGGATTGGGTTTGGGCCCGATGACAAAGAAGCGCGTGGCGTTGTCGCGACGGTCCTGAATACCACGGGCGAGGATGGGTACTCCGCGCGAGGAGGCCGCAGCGGCCGAGGCCACCGCGGCGGAGGTGGAATCACTGGCTACGGCCTCAACGGCGGCGGCGGTGCTCGTGGTCTCGACCAACTCCGCCTCGGGCAGGTGACGGACCAGCCAAGCACGACATTGCGCGAGGGCGATGTCCTTGGAAAGCACTCGACGGATACCGTCGAGAGAGCCGATGCCGACGAGGCAGTGCTCGACCTCGAGGGTGAGTTGAGCGACGACCTTGAGGGGTGATTCGGCGAGCAAGTCGAGCGAGTGACTGACCACGCCCTCGGTGGAGTTCTCGACCGGCACGACGCCGTAGGAGGCCTCCCCGTGCTCCACCGCAGCGAAGATGTCGGCGATGCCGCGCTGCGGACGTGCAGGCACGCTCGAGCCGAAGACGCGGAGCGCGGCCTGGTGGGTGAAGGAGCCCTCGGGCCCGAGATAAGCCACAGGCGCGGGCATCTGAGCCCCAATGGACATAGAGATGACTTCGCGGAAGACGGCGCGCACGCCCTCGGAGGGGAGCTCTCCCGCCGCGGCGACGAGGCGCGACAAGACCTCCTCCTCGCGCTGGGGCGCGTAGATGGGAGAGCCGGCGAGGGCCTTAGCCTCGCCGATGGCGCGAGCGACGCGGAGCCGGTCGGCAAGCAAGCCGAGGATACTTCGGTCGATCCGATCGACCTCGCGGCGATGGTCGTCGAGGCTCATGCGGGCGGGGGCTCGACGGGCTCAGCCAGGCCGAGCTCACCCTCGGTGGGGCCGACCGGAGCGGTCGCGCGGGCGATCCACTCGGAGATCTGGGCGGGGGAAAGGACGTCGGAGGCGGGGAGCTCGCCGAGCGAGCGCAGGCCAGTGAAGTCGAGGAAGCGATCCGTGGTGCCGTACTGGAGGGGACGTCCGGGCAGGTCAGCCCGGCCGGTCACTTGGACGAGCTCGAGCTCGAGCAGTCGCTGCAGCGCGCTCTCCACCGAGACGCCGCGGATAGACTCCATGTCGGAGCGCGTGGCGGGCTGACGATAGGCTATGATGGCAAGGGTTTCGAGCGCGGCCGGCGAGAGGCGCTGGGGGCGGACCTCGCCACGGAGCAACCGCACCCATTCGGCGTGGGCGGGCGCCACGACGAGCCGGAAACCCTCGGGCCCCTGCAGGATGCGAACGACATCGGCGGACTGGACGAACTCGGCGTCGAGCTGCTCCATTGCCTCGCGGATTTGGGTGGCGGTGATAAGGGTGGGGACCTGGTCGATAATGTCCTGAATGACTTCTTGGACGGAAGGGGGCTCCGAGGCGGAGGGGGCTTCGGTAGCCAGGGGCGCAGCGGGTTCGACCTCGGGTAGCCGGCGCTCGTCATGGTAACGCTGGACGACCTTCTGGATATCCTTGATCGAGAGGGGCTCGGAGGTCGACAAGAGCAGGGCCTTGAGGACGCGCTTGAGATTAAATTCCACGGGAAAAGCGGGTTGCGGTTTGTCGGCCGCAGACCCAAGGTCAACGGCCGCACGCAGGGTGAGGTCGCGTCCTCCTCCTGTCCACCGCAGAATCCATTTCCCATGCCCGACCCCGCCGCCCTCCGCCGCTATTCCTCGCCCGTCGTCGACGGTCCCGACCGCGCTCCCAGCCGATCGATGCTGCGTGCGGTCGGCTTCACCGACGCCGACTTCGCCAAGCCCGTGGTCGGGGTGGCCTCGACCTGGTCGATGGTGACCCCTTGCAACATGCATATCGACCGCCTGGCCACGGAATCGGTCAAGGGCGCTGACGCGGCGGGCGGCAAGGCCATCATTTTCGGCACCATCACGGTCTCCGACGGCATCTCCATGGGCACCCCGGGTATGCGCTATTCCCTCGTCTCCCGAGAGATCATCGCTGACTCGGTCGAGGCGGTCGCTGGGGCGGAGGGCTTCGACGGCTTGGTCTGCATCGGTGGTTGCGACAAAAACATGCCCGGCTGCGTGATGGCGATGGCCCGCCTCAACCGACCCTCGGTCTTTGTTTATGGTGGTACCATCGTACCCGGCCTACACCGCGGCCAGTCGGCCGACATCGTCACGGTCTTCGAAGCGGTCGGCAAGCATGCCGGCGGGCAGATCGGCGAGGAGGAACTGCGTGAGATTGAATCCTGCTCCATCCCAGGCGAGGGCTCCTGCGGCGGGATGTATACCGCCAACACCATGGCCTCGGCCATCGAGGCGCTCGGTCTGAGCCTGCCGGATAGCTCTGCCCAGCTGGCCAACTCGCGCGATAAACTCTCCGACGCGAGCCGCGCCGGCGCCGCGGTAGTCGAACTCCTGCGCAAGGGCATCCGCCCGTCCGACATCCTCTCCCGCGAATCCTTTGAGAACGCCATCACGGTCGTCATCGCCCTGGGTGGCTCGACCAACGCCGTGCTCCACCTCATCGCGATGGCTCACACCGCCGGCATCCCCCTCTCGCTCGAGGACTTCGAGCGCATCGGGCGGCGCGTGCCCGTGCTCTGCGACCTCAAGCCGAGCGGCAAGTACAACATGTCCCACTTCGTCCGTATCGGCGGCCTACAACCCCTGCTCCGCCAGTTGCTCGACGCCGGGCTGCTCCACGGCGGCTGCTTGACCGTCACCGGGAAGACCATGGCGGAGAACCTCGCCAATGTACGGCCCTATGCGGCGGACCAAGACGTGGTGCGCCCGATGTCCAACCCCATCAAACCCGACAGCCACTTACGCATCCTCCGCGGAAACCTCGCGCCCGAGGGAGCGGTGGCTAAGATCTCGGGCAAGGAGGGGCTGCGCTTCAGCGGCAAGGCGGTGGTCTTCGAGTCGGAGGAGGCCAGCCTGCGCGGGATTCTCGACGGAGCGGTCAAGGAGGGTCAGGTCATCGTCATCCGCAACGAGGGTCCCGTCGGCGGGCCCGGGATGCGCGAGATGCTCGGGCCGACGAGCGCGGTGATGGGGAAGGGCCTCGGCAAGTCCGTCGCCCTCGTCACCGACGGGCGCTTCTCGGGCGGCAGCCACGGGTTCGTGGTCGGACATGTCACCCCCGAGGCCGCGGTGGGTGGGCCGCTCGCGCTGGTGCGCGATGGCGACACCCTTACCATCGATGCGATTAGCAACGAACTTAATCTAGAGGTGCCAGAAGCCGAGCTAGCGGCGCGGCGCGGCGCCTGGAAGGCCTCGCCCCCGAAAGAGACCCGCGGGGCGCTCGCCAAGTACGCGCGCCTGGTGTCCTCCGCCTCACTTGGCGCGGTGACCGACCTCTGAGACTTTACTCCTAGAGGCGAGTGTCTCCGCTCAGACGCGCGTCAGCTTGACGGGGAAGGTGCGGTGGGTGTTCCACTGCGCGACGTAGATGGAGCCCTCGTCGTCAACGCAGACGCCGTGGGGGTAGCGGAAGGGATTGTTGGCGGAGAGGCGCATCGGCTGGAGGACGCCATCCTTGTACTCCGGTGCCTCGGCCCCGGGGAGAGAGACGACCTTGAGCGAGGCATCGAGCACGGCCACGCAGCCACGTTCCTCGGGGTGGCAATTACGATTGAGAGTGATGAGGGGCACGTAGCTGTGGGCTCCCTTGCGAGGTTGGCTGACGAAGCAGGGGAAGCCGTTGGCGAGCGCGACCTCACCAAGGAGCTTACCCTCGAGGTCGAAGCGCTTGATCGCCCGATGGTTGCGGGAAGCGACGTTGAGTACTGGTGCACCCGACCGGGTGTCGACCGCGCCGCCATGGGGCTGGCTAAGTTGACCGGCGCCGAAGGTGGCGATCTCCTCGCCCTTGGCATTGAAGCGGGTGACGACCGAGCTGGCGTAACCGTCCATCACGTAGAGATCGCCATTGGGGGCGATGGCAACGTCGGTCGGAGTGAACCCAGCCTTAGCATTCGCGTACACGCCGCCCTTCGGCCGGCCGACTGTGAGCAGGACCTTGCCGTCGAGGGTCGTCTTGATCACCTGCTTGCGGGAGGTGTCGGTGATGTAGAGAAACTCCTCACCGCCCTCTTCGGAGATGACGAGACCGTGGGCCCCGGGATAGTCCTTACCCCAGGCCTCGATGGGCTTACCCGAGCGATCGTAGACGAGGATGTTGCTCGAGGTGGCACCATTGTCCGTCTGAGCCAGGTAGAGGCGACCCTTGCGGTCCTGCACCATGGCATGACAGTCCTTGACGGTGCGCCCCTCGACGCGACCCCAGTCCTTCTGGACGCGATAGCGGAAGTCGCCCTGTCCGAGAATCTCGGCCTCGGGGACAGACTGGGCGGCGACGCGGCGGGAGAGCAGGCCCGTGGCGAGGGTGACGGTGGCGAGTTGTCCAAGGAAACGGCGGCGGGGGAGCGGGGTCATGCCACCAGCAAAGGCGAAGGGCCAAGGGGAGCAAGAACGCTTGCACCCATCCCCCAGCGGGGATGAATGGAAGGGATGGATTCCGCCTTCGCACGTTTCCGCGATCAACTGATGAGCTGGCCCGAGATGGACCAGGCATTCTGGCTGGACCTAAGTCGCGCCCGCCTTCCCGAGACCGACCGGTCAACCCGCGAGGGACTCGAGGCGGCCCTCGTGGAGATGCGTGCGCTCGAGGCCGGTGCGGTGGCCAATCGCGACGAGAACCGCCAAGTCGGCCACTATTGGCTGCGCGCGCCAGGGCTCTCCCCAGACCCAGCCATCGCCACGCTCATCCGCGAGACCCAAGCGAGGATCGCGGCCTTCGCCAGAAAGGTTCACGCGGGCGAGGTGCGGGGGGCGGATGGACCCTTCACCGACCTACTGTGCATCGGCATTGGTGGCTCGGCCCTGGGGCCGCAGTTCCTCGCCGACGCCCTCGGCGGAGCCAAGGACCGGATGCGCCTGCATTTCCTAGACAATACCGATCCCGACGGCTTTGACCGCGTTTGGGCGGAGCTCGAGGGGCGGCTCGGTCGCACCCTCGTTCTGGTCATGTCAAAGTCCGGTGGCACCCCCGAGCCACGCAATGGGATGCGCGAGGCCGAGGCCCGCTGGAAGGCGGCTGGCTTCGCCTTCCCCCTCCATGCTGTGGCCGTGACCGGTTCTGGCAGCGAGCTCGACCGCTACGCTGCCACCACGGGCTTCCTCGACCGGTTCCCGATGTGGGACTGGGTCGGCGGTCGCACTAGCGTGCTTGGACCTGTTGGGCTCTTGCCTGCCGCCTTACAGGGATTGGACACCGATAGCCTGCTGGCCGGGGCAGCCGAGATGGATGTGCTCACCCGGGCGACCGAACTTTCGCGCAACCCAGCAGCTCAGCTTGCCCGGGCCTGGCTTCACCTAGCGGAGGGCAAGGCAGCCCGAGCAATGGTCGTACTTCCCTACAAGGACCGGCTAGTGCTGCTCTCCAAGTACCTCCAGCAGCTTATCATGGAGTCGCTCGGCAAGTCCCACGACCGTGCGGGTAAGCAAGTCCACCAGGGGCTGACCGTCTACGGGAACAAGGGGTCGACCGACCAGCATGCCTATATCCAGCAACTGCGAGACGGTCCCGACGACTTCTTCGCCCTTTTCATCGAAGTCCTGAGGGACCGCCAGGGCCCCTCACCCGAGGTCGAGCCCGGTGTCACCAGCGGGGACTACCTTCAGGCCTTCCTTCTCGGTACGCGCGAGGCCCTCACCGGCCAAGGCAAGGCCAGCATTACCCTGACCCTCGATGCTGTGGATGCCCGGGCCATCGGGCGGACCATCGCTCTCTTCGAGCGCGCGGTCGGGATTTACGCATCCTTACTGAACATCAACGCTTACCACCAACCTGGCGTCGAGGCTGGTAAACGGGCAGCGGGCGAGGCCCTCGAAGTGCTCGGAGCGGCGACCTCGCTTCTAGCCCGCCAGCACGGGACATGGTTGACCGCCCCGGAAATCGCGTCCCAAATAGGGCTTGAGGGGTCTGCTGAAAGCGTGTTCAAACTCTGCCTGCGCCTCTCGCGTAACGGACGTCTGGAATGTAACCCCCACACAGACCCCGAAAAAACCCTTTTC
>JBFZFD010000178.1:0-3467 GCA_041306485.1 Opitutia bacterium
ACGGTGCAGGCGGCGAGCTTGCCTTGGAGCGTGACAATCATGAAGAGAGGTTGGGCGAGGGTTGGGGCCGAGGCAAAGGGGATTCCTGTCAAGAAGGCTCAGGCTCAGACCACCTCGAGAATCAAGCCCTTGAGGTAGCGTCCCTCCGGGAAATTGAGCAGCTCGGGATGATCGGGAGGCTGGCCTACGCGCTCGATGACGCGGACAGCGCGGCGGGCATCGGCGGCCGCCGAAGAGGTGGCCTGGGTGAAGAGGTCCTCGGTGACGCGCTGAGAGCAGGAGTAGGTGGCCAAGATGCCACCGGGCCCGAGCATCTTGAGAGCGCGCAGGGCGAGGTCCTTGTAGCCGCGCAGAGCCCCCTCCACCGCGGTCTTCGACCGGGCGAAGGGCGGAGGGTCGAGGACGATGAGGTCGAAGCGTTCATCGGCGCGGTGACGCAGCCAGTCAAAGACGTTAGCGACCTCGAAGGCCGCCGTGGGCAACCGGTTCTCGACCGCATTGGCGCGGGCCGCGGCTACCGCCTCTTCGGACTGGTCGACCCCGATAACTTCACGTGCGCCCGCCTTGGCTGCAGCGAGAGCAAAGCCGCCTTGGTTGCAGAAGGCGTCGAGCATGCGGCGACCCGAGGCAAGGGCGGCGACGCGCTCGTGCTGGGGGAACTGGTCGAGGTAGAGCCCGGTCTTTTGACCATCGACTAGGTCGACCTGCCAGCTGAGTCCCTTGAAATCAAGGCGACGAGGGGCAAGGGGCTTACCGCTGGCCGTGCTGATGGAGAGCCGCAGCCCCTCGAGTCCGCGGGGACCGGAATCATTGCGCAGGACAATCTCATCGGGCTTCAAGTTACGCTTCAGCCAGTCGATGATGGCAGGGAGGCGGCGGTCCATGCCGAGAGTGTTCGCCTGAATGGAGATGAGGGGGCCAAACCGGTCGATGATCAGGCCGGGGAGGTGATCAGCTTCTGCATAGACGAGTCGGCAGAAGTCTAGGGCGGGACGGCGGGCAACGGCTGCCGCGAGGAGCTCGCCGAGCAGGGCGAGGTCGAGGGGCCGGGCGAGGGAACTGTAGCGACGCCAGACAATCTGGGAGCGTGAGTTCCAGATGCCAGCGCCGAGGGTATAGCCACGGGCATCGGTGAGCTCGACGTCATCACCATCGGCCGGAGGAGGGCCGATGACATCTACCTCGGCGCGATAGGCCCAAGGGTGACCATGGAGTGCACGGGCTGGGTGACCGGAGGCGAGGCGGACGGCGCGGAGCATCTCAGTTGACGCCACGCAGGCGAGGGAAGGCCCAGAGGGCAAGGAGAACAGGGGGAATCCACGCCGCGATTGCGGGCGGAAGGTCCCCGGAGGAACCCAATGATTCAAGGACCATGGTAAGGAAGTAATAGGCGAGGAAGAGGCCGAGCGTCTTGCTCACGCCGATCATCGGGTTGACCCGGCCGCCAGCCACCGCGAAGGGGATGGCGATAGCCACGACCACCAAGCAAATCATCGGGCTGGCGAGGGTGCGGTGGTAGCGCATGGCGAACTGGGCCATGCGCCCCTCGGGCACCCAGCCTGCCTCGGCGGTAATCAGGGAGAGCTCGCGGAAGGAAAGGTTCTTCGGCTGAAGGACGGTGGCGGCCATGACCTCGGGGTTCTCATCGAGTTCAGGGACATCCAACTGGTCGAAGCGGGGCTGCCGGACGAGGGACTGGGTCACGGGATCGAAGACCATCTCGCGCACGTCGCGGAAGGTCCAGCGCCAGCGCTCGCCCTCGCGGCGGAAGTCAGCGTAGCCGGCGGCGAGACGCCGGAGTTCGCGTCCATCCGGGGCAAGGATGTGGAGATGGACATCCGAGGCGCGGCCGGCGGAGAGGCTGAGTTTGCCAATGATCCATCGGCGGCTGTCCTGGGTGTTGTCAAAGACCACCAGCTCGGTATCGCCGGAGGCGCGGGGGCGCCGACCCTTCTCTGCGAGGGCGCGGAACTCCAGACCCTCCGCCAACTCACGGGCAGCTTCCTGCGAGGACGAGACCCAGGCGGCGTTAAGCCAGGCAAGGAGGAGGGCGCAGGTCGCCGCGGCAAGCCACAGCGGTAAGGTCAGGCGGAGCATGCTCTGCCCAGCAGCGCGGGCGGCGGCGAGCTCCTGATTCCGATTCAGCTGGCCGAGCACGAAGATGACCGAGATAAGGAGGGTAACCGGCAACAGCATGGGGAGTTCCCCAACTAGACGAAGAAGAAGGAAGCCGAGGAAATCACCTACTCCCGCACCCCATTCGACAAAGTCACGGCCGTGACGGTAGGAAATCGAGAGAGCAGCCAAACCTGCCAGGGCGGCCAAGGAGAGGCCGAAGACCTTGGCCCACTCGCCAAGGATATATCGGTCCAAGATACGCACGGCATAAAGTGACCCTGCAGTGACAAGAGGGGCAAGCCTTGAGAGATGGGAGGTTAGCGGGGGGTTAGCAGGTTAGCGGTGTTAGCGGGTTAGCGGAAATAGCTCGATGGCTCGTTAGCTCTTTAGCTCTTTAGCTCTTTGGCTCGTTAGCTGTCCGATTCCGTGCCGCTGTGCCGCCGTGCCCCTGTGCACCGGCTTCTTCGCCCGTGCCCCTGTGCCCCTTAGGCCGCGCCTAGGGCGCGGCTGTTTTCCCTTCCCTCCCCTGCCCTCGCTCGTTTCCCTCGGCTCATGGGTCGCATTGAGGATACGTTTGCACGCTGCAAGGCCGAGGGCCGGGCTGCGTTCGTCAGCTATGTCTGTGCGGGCGACCCCGACGGCCCTACATCCGCCGCCATCCTGCTCTCACTGGCGAACAACGGGGCTGATATCCTTGAAGTCGGTGTGCCCTTCTCCGATCCCCTGGCCGACGGCCTGACCAACCAGCTCGCGGCTCAGCGAGCGCTCGAGGGCGGGATGACCCACGATGGCCTGCTCGAAGTACTCCGCACGGTGCGTGCCGGCACGGATAAGCCCCTCGTCCTCTACACCTACTACAACCTACTCTACTCACGCGGGCTCGATGCCTCGTGCGCCGCGCTTAAGGCTGCCGGTGCCGATGCCCTGCTCACGCTCGACTGCCCGCCCGAGGAAGCCGGCGACCTGCTAGCGTCCTGCCAGCGACATGGGCTGCAGGCGATTTTCATCGTGGCCCCGACCACGCCGCCCGCGCGCATCGCCGCCATCGCCAAGGTCGCGGCTGGCTTCATCTACTATGTCTCACGCTCAGGAGTAACGGGCGTGCGCACTGACCTCGCTAGCGACCTTGCGGCGTCCGTGGCGGAGATTCGCCGCCACACCAACCTCCCCATCTGCGTGGGCTTCGGCATCTCCACTCCCGAACAGGTCCGCGCGGTGGCAAAAGTGGCCGACGGCGTGGTAGTGGGAAGCGCTCTGGTTAACCTCGTGGCGGCCAACCGGTCGACTCCTGGTCAGGCCGCAGCGGCGATTGGTAACTTGGTTCGGGAGCTCGCGGCAGGACTTAAGGG
>JBFZFD010000179.1:0-4916 GCA_041306485.1 Opitutia bacterium
CCAAGGTCGGCGCCTACTTCGGGCCAGTCACTATAATCTGGTTCATCACCTTGGCCGCCTTAGGTGTCGGCTCGATGGTGCAGCACGCCGAAGTGCTGCCTCAGTTGCTCGGAGCCCTCAACCCCCTGACCGGCTTCGGTCTCTTCATCGCCGAGCCCGGTCTGGCCCTCGCCATCATCGGGGCGGTCTTCCTCGCGGTGACGGGTGCAGAAGCTCTCTATGCCGACATGGGGCACTTCGGCGGTCGCCCCATCCGCGTCACTTGGCATATCATCGTGCTGCCAGCACTCCTGCTCAACTACATCGGGCAGTCGGCATGGTTCCTGGCCCAACCCGAGCGGATCGTTGATCCCCTGTTTAATCCTTTCTTCAACATGGCCCCCAACTGGGCCCAGATCCCGCTAGTCGTCCTAGCGACCCTGGCCGCCATTATCGCATCGCAGGCGCTCATCTCGGGGGCCTTCTCGATGACGACCCAGGCCATCCAGCTCAACTACCTCCCGCGGATGCGCATCCTGCACACTTCAGGCGAGGAGTCCGGGCAAGTCTACCTCCCCGTGGTCAACTGGCTGCTCTTCGCTGGCTGCACCCTCGCCGTGCTCCAGTTCGGCACCTCGGCCAAACTCGCCGGGGCCTACGGTATCTCGGTCAGCCTGACCATGCTCTGCACGACGCTCCTGTTCTCCGAGTACCTGCGCAAGCGCAAGGGCCTCGGACCCGCCGCCTACGTACTGATGGCACCCTTCCTGGTGCTGGAACTTCTCTTCATCTTCGGCAACCTACCCAAGATTCTGCACGGCGGCTGGCTACCCCTCAGCGTGGCCTTCCTCGCCTTCAGCGTGATGCACATCTGGGACCGTGGCCGCCAGATGATGAAGTCGAAGTTCGCCCTCGATGAGCAGAAGGACATCTTCGACGTCTTCATCGACAGCGTCGAAGACCGCTTCCACGCCGGCAAGCTTAGGCGCGTCCAGGGCGTAGCCGTCTACATGGTGGGAAGCCTCGAGGCCGTACCGATGGCCTTCGCCCACAACCTCAAGCACAACAAAGTCGTCCACGAGCACATCCTCGTGATGACCCTGAAAATCGACGAGTACCGCGCCAGCGTGCCACCCTCCGAGCGCGTCACCCTAACCTACCGCGTGCCTAATCCCGCCCCGCCCCATGGCCGCGCCCAAGAGGCCTTCCCGCGCGTCCAGCGCGTCGTCGGCCACTACGGGTTCCGCGAGCTGGCTCAGGTCGAGCCCGTGCTCAAGGTCGCCTTCGATGACCTTGGCATCCCCTACGACCCGATGCAGGTTACCTTCTTCCTGAGCCGCGAGACAATCGTGCGCAGCGAGAGCGAGGGCTCCCAGCTCCGCCTCCCCAAGATTGAGGAGAAGATCTTCGAAGTGCTCAACCGCAACGCACTATCGGCCACAGCCTACTTTAAACTCCCTCCCGGACGGGTGGTCGAGCTCGGGATGCAGGTCGAGCTCTGAGTGGGCCAGCAACGAGAAGCGCTAGACTTACTTACGCGAGCGGACGGTGCGGTCGACCAGCTCCCAGAAGTGATCGAAGAGCTTGTCAGCGTCGTTCGGACCGGGACCCGCCTCGGGGTGGTACTGGACGGAGAAGACCGGCTTATCCTTGAGGCGCAGGCCCGCGACCGTGTTGTCGTTGAGATTGAGCTCGGTGACGATGGCGCCACAGCGCTCTAGCTCCTCAGGCTTGGAAGCGAAGCCGTGGTTTTGGGCGGTGATGGAAACCGTGTCGGTCTCGCTGTTCTTGACCGGTTGATTGCCCCCGCGGTGACCGAACTTCAGCTTGAAGGTCGTGGCACCGATAGCGTGGGTGATGATTTGGTGACCGAGGCAGATACCGAAAATCGGGAAATCCTTGATCAGGTCGGCCACTGCTTCGTGGGCGTAGCCGAGAGCGGCGGGATCGCCGGGGCCGTTGGAAAGGAAGACGGCATCGGGCTTGATTTTTCGAATCTCGGACGCCGGGGTGGTGGCGGGGAAGACATGGACATCGAACCCAGCGTGGCGGAGGCGGCGGAAGATGGAGGTCTTGGCCCCGAAGTCGTAGGCAGCCACCTTGTAGACGTGGCGTCCGGCCTTGGACTTATAAAGCGTGGTGCCGGGCACGGTGAAGAGGCCGTCGTCCAGACGCTTCTCGTCTAGCCGGTAGGGGGCCTTGCAGGTCACCTCCTTGACGAAGTCGACCCCAACTAGGCCCTTCCACTCCTTGGCCCGGCGGACCGCCTCTTCTTCGGAGATACCCTCGGTCGAAAGACAGGCCTTCATCACACCCCGCACGCGGAGCTTCTTGGTGAGGGAACGGGTGTCGATGCCCTCGATGCCGGGGATACCGTGGCCAGCTAGCCAGGGGCCGAGGCCCTGAGTGGCGCGCCAGTTGGAGACCACGGGAGAGAGCTCGCGCACCACTAAACCCGCCGCCCGAGGGCCAGCGGATTCCATGTCGTCCTCGTTGACCCCATAGTTACCTATCTGGGGGGCGGTCATCGCCACAATCTGGCCATAGTAGGAGGGATCCGTGAGGATCTCCTGGTAGCCGGACATGGAAGTATTGAAGACCGCCTCGCCGACTACGGTAGCCCGGGCGCCGAATGCCTTACCCCGATAGACGCTGCCGTCTTCAAGGGCGAGGATTGCGGTAGATGCCATGAGTCCGTTTTGAAACGGCTCGTGCCAACGAGGGAAAGAATAAAATGTCAGACCGGCTGGAAAAAATCGCAGCTGGCCTAGCCTAGCACTCAGAAGCCCTTGGCAGGATCACCTCCGAGGGGGGAGGGTGGGCGACTGCGAGGGTCCAAGGTGTCCGCTGCATAGGGCTTGTGCACCTGCCAGCCGGCCCGAAAAGGGGCCCCGCGACTCTTCACCGTGCTGGTGATAGCCTCGAGGACCGCTGGATTGCTCCGCTGGCCCCATTCGGGATGAAGCCAGACCACCGGGCAGGCCCAAGCCCCGAGGGCCTGCTCCCACTTGGCGAGCGTGCTCGGCTCCTCGATGATGACCTTCACCTCGTGGGCCGCCCGCAGGACCTCCGGGAGTGGCGGCTTAGCCCACTTGGGGCTTACCGTGACCCAGGCCAAGCCAGCAGGAAGGGGGAAGGCTCCACAGGTCTCCAGGTGGACGGGGAGACCCTTTGACATCAAAGCGGCCACAAGGGGGGTGAGGTCGTGCACGCAGGGCTCGCCACCGGTCAGGACAACGAACTCGGGACAGGTAAGGGAGGCCTCGTCCGCAAGCTCAGCAGCGGAAGCCTTGCGCAAATCCTTCGGCACGTGCGCAGGATGCCAGGTCGAGGCCGCGTCGCACCAGGCACAAGAACGGGACATCCCTGGAGGCGGATAAAGAATGCCTTGCGGCCAAGGTGCACGCCCTCGCCCTGCCAACTGAGGAAGGTCTCGTTGACCGGGTAGGTCACGGGACGTAGCGGACGGAGTTACGACTGTCCTCGTGGAGCTCGACCTCGGCAATCCAGGCGCGCCCCTCGGTCTGCGCACGTACCATCGGGTCAAGGGTGGCATGGAGATGCTGGGCGATTCCCTCGGCGGAAGCATTGGCGACGACCAGTAACTTGAAGACGGAGCCGTCCTTGGAGCGTACCCAAGCGAGCTCGGGGTCGTCAGCCGAAAGCACGCAGGCGTGGTCGAGATAGGCGTCGATCCACTCGCGCAGGAAACGCAGCCCGCCGAAATCCACCACGAAGCCGTGACGGTCGAGCTCGGCACAGGCAAAGGTAAGGGAGAGCGACCAGCTGTGCCCGTGGATGCGTGCGCAATGCCCAGCGTGCCGGTGCTGGCGATGCGCGAAGGGGATCTCAGCGTAGGTCTTACGACAGGTCAGCATGGCATCAGGCGTAAGGAGCGGGGTCGGAAACGCCAGCCTGCTCGAAGGCCTCCCGGCGCTCAACGCAGGTACCGCAGCGTCCACAGGGCTTAGACCCTCCGACATAGCAGGACCAGGTCAGGGCGAGGGGAGCACCCAGCTCGACCCCGCGACGGACGATGGCGGCTTTGTCCCAGTCGACAAATGGCCGCTCCAGCCTCACCATATGCCAGTCGCAAAGCGCCAATGCGCGGTCCATCGCCTCGGCGAACTCAGGACGGCAGTCGGGGTAGATGGCATGGTCACCGCCATGCGCACCATAGACGACGCTGTCGGACCGGGTCGCCACCGCCCAGCTGCCGGCCAGCGAGAGGAAGAGCATATTCCGGTTGGGCACCACGGTCGCCTTCATCGACTCAGCCTGGTAATGTCCCTCCGGTACCTCGACCGAGGGGTCAGTCAGGGCATTGTCACCCATCAGCCCAGCCACCGCGCGGAGGTCCGCGATCCGATGCTCCACCCCATAATGAGCGGCCACCGCCTGGGCTGACTCAATCTCACGACGGTGGCGTTGACCATAATCCAAGGTCAAGGCGCGCACCTGGCTGCCCCGCGCGAGGAGATGAGCCAGCAAGACCGTCGAGTCTATGCCGCCAGAGAGGATGAGGATAGAGGAGGCCACTGGAAGGGGATGAAGAAGGATAAGGATTCTAAGGAGACTGGGGAGGCTGGGGATGCTAAGAGGATGAAGATACAGGGGATGCTGAGGGGGCTAAGGAGGCCGAGGATAACAAGGAGGCTGAGGAGAAGGGGGATACTGAGGGGGCTGAGGGTACCAAGGGGACTAAGAAGAGTTGGGGTTAGGGAAGATGGGAAATGACCATGAAGGCCATTTAGGACCAAGACCCCTGGATTCAAAAGGGCTAAAACTCTTGGACCTAAGGTCGCGGTTTCATTTTGATTTCGCCCTTTCCACCCCCTTCATCCTCTTTCGTTATCCGCATTTCCCTTTCCACTCCGCCCCCTCAGTATCCGCAGCCTCCTTAGCATCCGCCCCCTCCGTTCCCTCCCATGCCCCGT